>NZ_JBBWCB010000071.1:0-30532 GCF_039888995.1 Pseudomonas rossensis
GCCTTCGTCCTGCTGTTTATCCTTGGCGAACTCGACGATCAGAATCGCGTTCTTACAGGCAAGCCCCACCAGTACGATCAAGCCGATCTGGGTGAAGATGTTGTTGTCGCCTCCCGAAGCAATCACACCGGTGATGGCCGACAGCAAGGTCATCGGTACGATCAGGATCACCGCCAGTGGCAGGCTCCAGCTTTCGTATTGAGCCGCGAGTACCAGGAACGCCAGCAGTACGCAGAGCGGGAACACGAACAGTGCGGTGTTACCGGACAGAATCTGCTGGTAGGTCAGGTCGGTCCACTCGTAGGTCATGCCGTTCGGAAGTTCTTCCTTGAGCAGTTTCTCGATGGCTTTTTCGGCCTGGCCGGAGCTGTAGCCGGGGGCTGCCGCACCGTTGATTTCAGCGGTGATGAAGCCGTTGTAGTGCATTACACGGTCCGGGCCCGAGGTGTCGCTGACCTTGATGAAGGTCGCCAGCGGGATCATCTCGCCTTTGTTGTTACGCACTTTCAGCTGACCGATCTGGTCCGGTTCGAGACGGAACTGCTGTTCAGCCTGAACGTTGACCTGGTAAGTACGACCAAAGCGGTTGAAGTCGTTGGCATACAGCGAACCCAGATAGATCTGCAGGGTGTCGAAGATGTCGCTGACGGCCACACCGTGGGTCTTGGCTTTTTCGCGATCGATAGCTGCATCGACTTGCGGCACGTTCACGGTGTAGCTGGTGAACAGGGCGGCCAGTTCCGGCACGCTGTGGCTTTTGTTGATGATGTTCATGGTTTCTTTGTACAGCTCGTCATAACCCAGGTTACCCCGGTCTTCGATCTGCAGCCGGAAACCACCGATGGTGCCCAGGCCTTGTACGGGCGGCGGCGGGAAGATCGCCATGTAGGCTTCCTGAATCCCGGCGAACTGGCCGTTCAACGCACCGGCAATCGCACCGGCGGACATGCTCGGGTCTTTACGCTCATCGAACGGTTTCAGGGTCACGAAGACGATGCCGGCGTTGGGGCTGTTGGTGAAACCGTTGATCGACAGGCCAGGGAAGGCCACCGCACTTTCCACGCCAGGCTGTTTCAGGGCCAGGTCGGACATGCGTTTGATCACGTCTTCGGTACGATCCAGGCTCGAAGCGTCCGGCAGTTGCGCGAAGGCCACCAGGTATTGCTTGTCCTGGCCGGGTACGAAACCGGTCGGGGTGTTGGCGAAACCGAAGAAGGTCAGCACCATCAGGCCTGCGTACAGCAGCAGGGCGATGCCGCTGCTGCGGATAACCCGGCCCACGGTGCCGACATAACCATGGCTGGCCTTGTCGAAGAAGCGGTTGAACGGACGGAACAGCCAGCCACCAAAGATCTTGTCGAGGACCTTGGAGAAACGGTCCTTCGGTGCGTCATGGCTTTTGAGCAACACCGCAGCCAGGGCGGGCGACAGCGTCAGCGAGTTGAACGCCGAGATCACAGTCGAGATCGCGATGGTCAGGGCGAACTGTTTGTAGAACTGCCCGGTCAACCCGGAGATGAAAGCCGCCGGGATAAACACCGCACACAGCACCAGCGCCGTTGCGATGATCGGGCCGGTCACTTCACGCATCGCACGCTTGGTCGCGTCGACCGGCGTTAGCCCCAGTCCGATGTTCCGCTCGACGTTTTCCACCACCACGATGGCGTCGTCCACCACGATGCCGATGGCCAACACCAGGCCGAACAGTGACAGGGCGTTCAGCGAGAAGCCGAAGAGGTGCATCACGGCAAATGTACCGATCAGCGAAACCGGCACCGCCACCAACGGAATGATCGAGGCGCGCCAGGTTTGCAGGAACAGGATCACCACCAGAACCACGAGGATCAGCGCTTCGAAGAGGGTGTGAACCACCGCCTCGATGGAACCGCGCACGAAGATCGTCGGGTCATAGACGATGCTGAAGTCCATGCCTTCCGGGAAGCTCTTTTTCAGCTCCGCCATCTTGTCGCGCACTTCGTTGGAGATTTCGATCGCGTTGGAACCAGGGCGCTGGAAGATCGGGATCGCCACCGCCGGTTGGTTGTTCAGCAGCGAACGCAAAGCGTATTGGCTGGAACCCAACTCAATGCGAGCGATGTCTTTCAGGCGAGTGATTTCACCGTTTTCGCCGGAGCGAATGATGATGTTCTCGAACTCTTCTTCAGAAACTAGACGACCTTGCGTGTTGACTGACAGCTGGAAGGCAGTGGCATTCGGTGCAGGTGGCGCACCCAAGGCACCGGCAGCCACCTGACGGTTCTGTTCACGAATCGCGGTCACGACGTCGGTGGCGGTCAGGTTACGCGAAGCGGTCTTGTTCGGATCAAGCCAGACACGCAGCGAGTAATCGCCCATGCCGAACAGCTGCACGTCACCGACACCGCCCAGACGCGCCAGCTCATCCTTGATGTTCAGCAAGGCGTAGTTGGACAGGTAGAGCATGTCGTAGCGTTTGTCTGGCGAGGTCAAGTGCACAACCATGGTCAGGTCGGGCGAAGCCTTGTCCACGGTGATACCGATGCGCGTCACTTCCTCGGGAAGTTTCGGCTCGGTCCGGGTCACACGGTTCTGCACCTGTACCTGTGCGTTGTCCAGGTCAGTGCCCAGCGCAAAGGTAATGGTCAGGGTGATCTTGCCGTCAGCGGTGGACTGCGAGGACATGTACAGCATGTTCTCGACGCCGGTGATGGCTTGCTCTAGAGGAGCCGCCACGGTTTCACCGATGACTTTAGGGTTGGCACCCGGGAAATTCGCACGAACCACAACGGTCGGCGGAACCACTTCCGGGTATTCGCTGATCGGCAGCTGGAACAGCGAGATGGCGCCGGCGATCAGAATCAGCAGCGAAAGTACCGCTGCAAAGATCGGCCGTGAAATGAAGAATTGGGAAAAATTCATCGGAGTTGTCGTCCCTTAACCGCGTGGAGTCGCAGCAGCCAGTTTCACAACCGAACCCGGCGCGACCTTGGCAGGTGCGACTTGGGGCAGGTTGCTGGCTTCCAGCGCTTGTCGTTGTTGAGCCAGAGCGGCGAGGGTTTGCTCGCTGGCCATCGGGATCACTTCAGGTGTGACCGGCGAACCCGGGCGAACCCGTTGCAGCCCCTTGACGATGACGGTGTCGTCCTTGTTCAGGCCGCTGCGCACGATGCGCAAGCCTTCGATCTTCGGACCCAGTTCGACCGAGCGATACACCGTCTTATTGTCGGCATCCATCACCAGCACGAACTTTTTACCCAGGTCGGTACCGACCGCTTCGTCGTTGATCAGCACCGCGGAATAGGTGCCGCTGCCGACCAGTTTCAAACGTGCATACAGGCCTGGGGTGTAGGCGCCGTCGCTGTTGTCGAACACGGCACGACCGCGGATGGTGCCGGTTTTCGGGTTGACCTGGTTGTCGACGAAGTTCATCACGCCCTGGTGTGGGTTGCCGTCTTCGTTGGAGAGGCCGAGGTAAACCGGCGTGGTAGCACCGCGTTTGCCCTGGCGAGCGAGCTGGGTGTATTTGAGGAACACGCGCTCGTCGGCGTCGAAGTACGCGTAGACCTTATCAGTGGACACCACACTGGTCAGCGCGGTGGTATCGGCGGTCACCAGGTTGCCGGCGGTGATTTCCGCACGGCTGACGCGACCACTGATCGGCGCGGTAACACGGGTGAAACTCAGGTTCAGTTTGGCCAGGTCCAGTTGCGCCTGAAGGGCACCGACGGCGGCGCGGGCTTCTTGAGCCGCGCTGGTGCGCGAGTCGGCCAGCTCGGCGGAGATCGCGTTGCTGGTGCGCAGACGTTCGCCACGCTGGGATTCGTTTTCGCTGCGGGTGGCGTTGGCGCGGGACTGGGCAACCAGGGCTTCGAGGCGGCGAACCTCGGCCTGGAATGGACGCGGGTCGATCTGGAACAGCAAGTCGCCTTTCTTGACCAAAGCGCCTTCAGTGAAGGCCACTTCATCGATCTGGCCAGAGACCCGTGGACGTATTTCTACGGTTTCCGGCGCTTCGAGGCGCCCGGTGAATTCGTCCCACTCGTTGACCGGTTGTTCCAGCACCTTGGCCACGCTGACCTTGGCTGCGGGCATAGTGGCGGCCGTGTCCGGAGTCTTGCCGCAGGCGCTCATCACCAGCACGGCCAACAGGGCCAACGGGAAGCGCAAATGTTTGAGTGATTGTTCCATGGATGCATCCGCCAATGTATTGAGAATGGACGGATGATGCTCGGCGAGGTTGTATCGCACGAATCGAATGAGGCAAAGGTAACTATCATTCGGAATGATATAAGCCCCAGCCAAGCTCTCTAGCGTGCACCTTTCGTTAGGCGGCTATCAATTGGATTGATGACAATTCTGTGTTGCGGGGAGTGCAAAGGTTCAGATTGAGACCGCGTTGCGGCCTATCGCGAGCAAGCCCACACACTGGATCGGTAACGGACACAAATCCCCTGTGGGAGCGAGCTTGCTCGCGATAGGGCCAGAAGCCCTCATGCAAAATCAGGCTCAAGCAAGGCTATCCGGATCCCCGAAGAACATCTGAATCCTCGACCGTAGCCAACGCTCACCCGGATCATTATCCTGCGACCCGCGCCAGGTCATGTGCAATTCAAAACTGCGCACCGGCAACGGCGGGTCTTCAGCCCGCACACCACCGGCCGCCGTCAAGGCTTCAGCCGTGTAATCCGGCACGGTCGCGACAATATCGGTCCCGCTGATGAGTGTGCTGAGTCCGTTGAACTGCGGCACTGCGAGCACCACATGTCGTTTGCGTCCGAGCTTTTCCAGCTCTTCATCTATAAAGCCGCTCAGGTCGCCGGCGAACGATACCAGCGCATGAGGCCGTGCGCAGAAATCATCCAGGCTCAACGGCCCCGGCACCGTGTCGGCCCGCAACAGCTTTGGCATGCTGCGGCGCAGTACTTTGCGCTTGGCGTTGGCCGGCAGGTCGGCGGTGTAGCTGACGCCGATGGAAATTTCGCCCGACGCCAGCAGGCTCGGCATCAGGATGTAGTTGGCCCGACGCACCACCAGCACGATCCCCGGTGATTCGGCGCGCAGGCGCTTGAGCAGCATCGGCAGCAACGCGAACTCGACATCGTCCGACAGACCGATGCGAAACACCGCGGTGCTGGTGGCCGGGTCGAATTCCGCCGCACGGCTGACTGCGGTGGAAATCGAATCCAGTGCAGGAGAGAGCAGGGCGAAGATTTCCACTGCCCGGGCGGACGGTTCCATGCTGCGGCCGGTACGCACGAACAACGGATCATCGAACAGCCCGCGCAGGCGCGAGAGCGCCGCACTGATGGCCGGCTGGCCGAGGAACAGTTTTTCCGCAGCGCGGGTCACACTGCGTTCGTGCATCAATGTTTCGAAAACGATCAACAGGTTCAGGTCGACACGACGCAGGTCATTACGATTCATCTGGAGTCCTGGCAGAGTCATCAAGCTTGACGAGAGCGGCCATATGAGAACAATGGCCGGCATGAATATTACGGGGAAAGGCTGCTACTCTGCACCGAGTAATTCAGTTTTCCTGAAAAGGCTGCTTCGGTTTTCACGGCATTTGACGATGTCGCCGGCGCTGCGGAATCAATGACAGGCATGTCGACTATTAATAGCCACTGATAGTCTTGGGTAGAAAGCCCAGATAGAGTTCAGGGCATTAGAGGTTTCTTTGACGAGGTTTGCGATGTCCCGCACGATCCGTTTTCACAAGTTTGGTCCAGCCGAGGTGCTCAAATGCGAAGAGCATGCGGCCGCTCTCCCTGCGCCGGGCGAAGTGCAGGTGCGCGTCGAGGCGATAGGCATCAGCTGGTACGACATTCTCTGGCGCCAGAACCTGGCCTCGTCCCACGCTCGTCTGCCTTCAGGCCTTGGCCATGAAATGTCCGGCGTCGTGACGGCGGTCGGCGAGGGCGTCGATGATCTGGCAGTCGGTGACAAGGTCGCCAGCTTCCCGGCTGAAAGCCCCAACGATTATCCTGTCTACGGCGAGCAGATCGTTCTGCCGCGCTCGGCACTCACCCGTTACCCGGACGTGCTCAGCCCGATCGAAGCCAGCGTGCATTACACGCCGCTGCTGATCGCTTACTTCGCTTATGTCGATCTGGCACGGGTCAAACCCGGGCAGTTCTCTCTGGTGACCGACGCCAGCCATTGTGCCGGTCCGTCCTTTGTACAGCTGGGCAAGGCTCTGGGTATCCGGGTCATTGCCGCGACCAAGACGGCGGAAGAGCGTGAGTACCTGTTGTCCTTGGGTGCCGAGAAAGTCATCGTCACCGAGGAACAGGATCTGCTGATGCAGATCAACAAGATCACCGACAACCGTGGCGTGGACGTTGTGTTTGACGGTCTCGGCGGTCCACAGATGTCGTTGCTTGGCGATGTGCTTGCACCTCGCGGCAGCCTGGTGTTGTACGGCCTGCAAGGTGGCAACCAGACGCCATTCCCGGCCTGCGCAGCGTTCCAGAAGAACATCCAGTTCTTTGTGCACTGCATCGGCAACTTCACCGGCAAGCCGGAACTGGGCATCATCCAGGACCAGGTCGCACTGCAACGCGCCTTGCGCGACATCAACCAGCTGACCGCCGACCGCGTGCTGCTGCCGCTCAAGACTCGGGTCTTCCCGTTTGCCGAGTTTGTAGAAGCACACCGCTACATGGACGAATGCCCATGCCGCGAACGGGTCGCCCTCCAGGTCGAACCTGCATAAGCCCTTCATGTAAGCCCCTCTGCAAGAGTCCGTGCCCCCACGGACTCTTCTGTTTTCAGCACCTGCCAAAATGAGACGTCCCATTGCCCCATCAATGGGTCAGTTCAGCAACTGAACTGGTTTTTGCTCTCAATCTGTATCTTCTAATCATCATATAAGCCTTGATAATTGAATGATTACTTTCATCTCAAGGAATGAGTCATGGCTGGGTATCGGCTTGATACTTTTCAATACACACTGTTAATACATATCCGACCAATAGTTCGTTGTTGCGCAGTTGCCAAAAAAACATGGGTGACTTCTTTCTCTATTTTTTGTGCTAATTGTCTGTGGGACGCTGTCGGACATTTCCTAGGATGTCGCCCGCAGTCGCAAGAGGCTGGCTCTGCGGGGGTTCGCGGCCACCTGTCTCTGGCGGGAGCAGGGGAGACTTCTAGTTATTTCAAATAATTACTAAGGCTTAAGTGCTAGCATTTGGCAATAACGTCCAGTACTTCATTCGTGGCAAGCAACCCATTGCGCAATGCGTGTCGTTGTTGGCGCGATATCGAACTTAAAAGCATCAGGTAAATAAAGATGACCAATATCCATGACCAAGCGATGAACTATGTCTATCAGCAAGTGCTGCAGCGATTGCTGAGTTTCTTCTCGCGCGCCGAACGCACGGCATTGCAGCTGATGATTCAGCGACTGGTGGTGGCCGCCGGGGGCATGGAGCGTATTAGCGATTACAAGGTCTTGGCGATTCAGTCCGGGTCCCGTGACAGTTGTTACACCCTGGCGCTGCTGCGCGCTGCACAACTGAGTATCGCCGGCCGGGCGCCAGCGACATTCCAGTTGCGAGTGGCATCCTTGCGCTTGAACGACGTAAGCCCGACGGCCCTGGAAAACATCCATCGCAGCTACAGCGCCTTGTTCCTCTACGACGATCCTCGGGTCGAAGTGTTGATGGTCGATAACCGGGAAGTCCTGCCGTTCAACCACCTGACACCGATTTCCGAAGGCGGCCGTGAGTCGAATCGGCTCAATCTTTTGATGGTGGGCCATCGACGCGCCTGGAACGGGCCGCTTGATCTGTGGGACGACGGGTATCTGGCCACCGGCGAGTTCTATGGGCAAATAGCTCGTTGGGACAGCGGTGTCGATGCATTGATCAGCAGCGACTCACCTCGTCAGCAGAAGCAGTTTCTCGAGGGGTTGAAGCGTGCTGCCGCCAAGGCCGGGCTCAAGACCACGAATCACCACGAAACCGGCTACGAGGAGCTTTTCGCGTTGCTCGACGAACTGGGCAGTGACTGCTACCGCGCTTTTTATGCTGAGCACGGCCAAGTTGCGTGGCGTCCGGCCGAACGATTTGAGGCCTGTCGTCGTGCCACGTACATTGACATTCACGACATGCTGGTCAGCAACCTGGAAGAGCGTTGGCCGCTGCTCACAGAGTTTCTCGGTTTTCAACCTGACGAACTGGCGGCTCAGCTCAGCGACAACGAGTACGTCAGTCTTTCTATCTCTGCACACATGCGGGGGTTGCAGTCGTGCTTCGTGCTCGACCGCGACTACGAGACGGGTGTTGCCGAATACCTGCAACGGGCATTGGTGATGATGCGGCGCAAACAGCTGGCGGAACGGTTGTGCGAGCAAGCGGTAGAGGCGTTCGGCAATCCGGCAACGTTGGCCGAGCAGCGCGTGCTGGCAGCGGCCGAGGCCCAAAAAAACCTTGGCCTGAGCGAGGCTCAACTGGTGTGCCTGCTTTTTTCACCTTTCGTCGAGAATGGCGCGGTGCTTGAGCGTTTTCTGCGTCAGTGCCACCCCGGCATGCTCGTGGCGATGCCTGATTTGCACCGGGCAATGCAGGGCAATCCGGTGCCGGAGCAGGTTCTGCAATGGATGACCGACGTCAGCGGGTTGCCTGTCAGCTTGATCGGCAAGCTTTACCGCATGGGCCCGGTGTCTGCGGATGAGGGTAGGGCAGGCGCGCTGGAAATCGACGGCGCGGGTGTGCAAGCAGCAGCCGACTACGACGACGACACGGCGGTGGCGGATGAATGGTCAGCGGGGCGCTGAAAGTGCGTGGTTTGACAGATTTCTTGACGATGCATGATGACGTTCACACGGCATTCGGCCCTCGCCCATGAAAGGGCCACGAGAAACTGACTTCGCGTATCAGGCGGTGTACCGATATCTGACTAACCTGATCAACGAACCGGTCAGTGACACACGAGTCCGCCTGCCTTCGTTGCGACAGTTGGCGGAGCGTCTGAGCGTGTCGATCTCGACCATTCAGTACGCTTATTCGCTTCTGGAGAAGGAAGGGCGCGTTTATTCGGTGGCCAAGTCCGGATATTACGCGTTACCGGTGTCCTCCATCTGCACGTTCAGCAGTGGCAACGACCTGCTCGAAACCGTTTATGTCAACGCCAGACGTCCCGGAATGCTGGTCTTGAGCGCCGATGAACCGGCGTTGTTGCAACCCCTCGACAGTCCGTTGTTACTGCTGGAACGAGAACTGCTGCGCCAGTATCCGCGTCAGCCACAACCGACATCGCAACCTTGCGGCGAGCTGGAGTTGCGCATTGCCCTGGCAGCGCGCTACACCACCTCGCCGCTGCGCTGCTGGCATGCCGACGATGTCTATATTGGCGCCGACTTGCGTGGCGTGCTGGAAATACTGATCGCTGTGTTGAATCTCAAGGACGCCACGGTGTTGGTCGAGTCGCCGTGCGACTGGGCGATTCTGCGGTTGCTCCAGGCTGCGCAGGTGCGAGTGATCGAGCTGGCGGTGCAATCCAGCGGTGGCCTGGACGTCGAATGGCTCAAGGAGCTGCTGGAGACTGAGCCGGTGCGGCTGGTGATGGTTTCATCCGGGCTGAACATGCCGCGAGGCAGCCTGGCACCCGACGACAACCGACAAGTCGTCGCGCACTTGCTGGAGCGACATGGCAGTTGGGTGTTGGAAAACGACTGCTACGGCGAACTCGGATTCGAACCGGACGGCCAGCGGTTTCGCGACTTGCTGGACCCCGATCGGCTAATCGTGTTTTCCACCTTCGAGAAAATCATCGGACCGGAGGCGCCATACGGCTATCTGCTGTCGCGGCATTTCAGTGCTGAACTGCAACGGTACTTTCTGCTGCGTTCGTTCCGCTTGTCACCGATTCGCCAGAAAGCCATCGCTCGCTTGTACGGCAACGGACGTGTCGATCAGCACCTTCAGGTATTACGGCGGATGCTCAAGGACCGCAAGGTGCAGATGACTCAGCTGTTGCAGGAGCGTCTGGGAGATGCCTTGCACTTTGTCGAACCCCAGGGCGGTGCAACCATCTGGGTTCGTTCGCTGCGCCAGGTCGATGTACGTCGGGTGTTCCAGCGCCTGCTCAAGCACCAGGTGGTGATCGCACCGGGAGAGCTGTTCAGTCTCCAGGGCTTGCACGCGCAACACTTGCGCCTGAGTCACACCTTCGGTGGTGATCATGACCTTGCCGCGGCGTTGGGCCTGTTAGGGGATGCCTTGCGTCTGGAGTCGATCGATTGAGCCGGACCACACACCTTCCTTGGTACCCGTGGATCGATCCCATCGCGTTGCGGTCGAACTGCCAGTAAACTGCGTTCCTATTCCTGAACCACTCGACTTCAGAGGTTTTGCATGACACTCAGTCCTTTTGCGGGCAAACCGGCACCGGTAGAACTGTTGGTCGACATCCCGCGACTGGTGACGGCCTATTACACCGGCCAGCCCGATGCCGCCATCTCGACCCAGCGCGTAGCTTTTGGCACGTCCGGGCACCGAGGCAGCTCGTTCGACTTGAGTTTCAACGAATGGCACGTTCTGGCGATCAGCCAGGCGATCTGCCTGTACCGCGAAGCCCAGGGCATTGACGGCCCGCTGTTCGTCGGCATCGACACCCACGCGCTGTCCACCCCGGCCGGCGCCAGTGCCCTTGAAGTGCTAGCCGCCAACGGCGTGACGGTAATGATCGCCGAAGGTGACGAATACACCCCGACACCGGCCATTTCCCACGCCATTCTCTGCTATAACCGCGGACGCACCTCGGGCCTGGCGGACGGCATCGTCATCACGCCGTCCCACAACCCGCCGCAAAGCGGTGGCTACAAATACAACCCTACCAACGGTGGCCCGGCCGATACCCACATCACCAAGTGGATCGAAGCCAAGGCCAACGAACTGCTGAGCAACAAGCTCGCCGGCGTCAAGCGCATCAGCTACGAGCAGGCGCTGAAGGCCAGCACGACCCATTGTCACGATTACCTCAATACCTACGTCGCCGACCTGATCAACGTGATCGACTTCGACGCCATCCGTGATGCCAAGCTGCGTCTGGGTGTCGATCCGCTGGGCGGAGCCGGGGTGCGCTACTGGTCGGCGATTGCCGAGCATTACCGTCTGGATCTGGAAGTGGTCAACAAACAGGTCGATCCGACCTTCCGCTTCATGACGGTCGACTGGGATGGTCAGATCCGCATGGACCCATCGTCCACTCACGCCATGCAGGGCCTTATCGGTCTGAAAGAGCGTTTCGACGTAGCATTCGCGTGCGACCCGGACCACGATCGCCATGGCATCGTGACCCCGTCCGGTGGTTTGCTCGCGCCGAACAACTACCTCGCCGTAACGATCGACTATCTGTTCCAGAACCGTCCGCAATGGCGCGCCGATGCGGCCGTGGGTAAAACCGTGGTCAGCAGCGGCTTGATCGATCGCGTGGCAAAACGTTTGGGTCGTCGCCTGTACGAAGTGCCGGTCGGCTTCAAGTGGTTTGCTGATGGCCTGTTCGACGGCTCTCTGGGCTTCGGCGGCGAAGAAAGCGCCGGTGCTTCGTTCCTGCGCAAGGATGGCAGCGTCTGGTGCACCGACAAGGACGGCTTGATCCCGGCACTGCTGGCCGCAGAAATGACCGCCCGCACCGGCCGCGACCCAAGTCAGGCCTATCGCGCCTTGACCGAAGAACTGGGCGAACCGTTTTCGGTGCGCGTCGATGCCAAGGCCAACCCTGAGCAGAAGGCACTGCTGAGCAAATTGTCGCCGGACCAGGTCACCTCGACCCAACTGGCGGGCGAAGCGATCCAGAACATCCTCAGTCATGCACCGGGTAACGACCAGGCGATCGGTGGTCTGAAAGTCATGACCGAGAATGGCTGGTTCGCGGCGCGTCCGTCGGGCACCGAAGACATCTACAAGATCTACGCTGAAAGCTTCGTCAGTGACGACCATCTCAAGCAATTGGTGGCAGAAGCGCAAACACTGGTGGACGGCGCGATCTCTGCGAAGTAATCCAGAATGTAAAAAGGGGCGGCCATGACGGTCGCCCCTTTTTTTGTCCCGCATTTACCCGATCAAGCCAGGTCCACCAGGACGATTTCACTGTCTTCGATGGCGGTCACCCGCAACACTTGCTCATCGGCAACCGCAATACCGTCTCGAGCTTGTGCACGCAAGCCATTGACTTCAATGACACCGGTAGCGGGAACCAGATAGGCGCGACGGCCATTGTCAAGGCGATACTCGGCGGACTCACCGGCCTTCAGGTTCGCGGCCACCAATCGCGCATCGGCTCGAATCCGCAGGCTTTGATCGTCGCCGGCCTTACCGCTCGCCAGCGTTACGAAACCTTCGCGCTGGCCTTTTGGAAAAGGCTTGGCGCCCCAGGACGGTGCCAAACCGGTTTCGTTCGGGATGATCCAGATCTGGAATATCCTGGTCTCGGTCGCTTCCAGGTTGTATTCACTGTGGGCGATCCCGGTGCCGGCGCTCATGACCTGAACGTCGCCCGCTTCGGTACGACCCTTGTTGCCCAGGTTGTCTTCGTGAGTGATTGCGCCTTCACGCACATAAGTGATGATTTCCATGTCCCGGTGCGGGTGTTTCGGGAACCCGGTGCCAGAGGCAATCACGTCGTCGTTCCACACCCGCAGGTTGCCCCAGTTCATGCGTTTTGGGTCATGGTATTCGGCGAACGAAAAGTGGTGATGAGCATCCAACCAGCCATGGTGGGCGCCGCCCAGGGAGTTGAAGGGTCTGAGTTCAAGCATGATCGTCTCCTGAAAAGGTTCGTCATGGGGCAGAGCGCCTGAGCCACGAAGCGCGAACCGGTGGTTGATGGCGAGCATCATCTATCAGGCACTGATCGATAAAAAGCGTAAAAAGTACCTCAATGCAAACGAATAATTTGATATCAAATAACCTCGAAAGATTCTCACCCAACCTTCACTTCATCGCATAAGCCAATGACCTGTAAGCATTTCACTAGAACTGAACGGCAAATGCAGACACCATAGCCCTCAACAGCCTCACACCCTGGAGTCAGCCCGCGTGCCGCAACACACCCCCGATCTTCCTCCTGAACTTCGTCCCCTGGCCGAGATGCCGCTGCTCAAGCGTCTGGCCGCCCGGTTCTTTGGTCACGGCCTGACGCGTCTGCGCGCACAACACCGTGCGTCCTGGTTGCATGGCCAGGCCGACGGCTTTCGCAGCGGGCACAGCGCCGGGGTGGATTACGGCTATAAGGAAGGCAAACTTGAAGGGTTGGAGGAAGGCCGGCAGGTATTGTTGATCCGCGACTCGCGCTCGACCGAACACCGGCCGCCCAACGTTGACGAGAATCTGTTCGACGATTGGCGTCTGCCGTTGAGCGCTGAGTTGAAGAAGCGCATGAAGACGGATGTCGCTCGACTGCTGCCACCGAACGCCCAGCCCAGCGCCGCGCAGTGGAAAATGATCTTCAGCGACACACCCTCGACCTCGGTGATTGCCGGCGCGGGTGCGGGCAAGTCGACCACGTTGGTGTTGCGTATTTTGCTGCTGACCCATTATCTGGGGTTCGAGCTGAGTTCGATGACGGTGGTGACCTTTACCCGTGAATCGCGCAAAGACTTCATCAACAAACTGATCGAGCTGTTTGCACTCTGGGGCCGGTCGCTCAGTTTCAAAGAGGCGCGTGATCTGGTGCGCACCTTCCATTCGCGAATCCTGCCGATGGTTCGCAGTCTGCCGGGCTTCGAGCGTCTGCAAGCCTTCGAAAACCTCAGTCACCGAGCGCAATGCGGCGATGAGGAGGTCGACAGCAATCCTTTCGACCTGCGCATCAATGACGCCCAGCGCCAACAACTCAACGCGTGCTATCACAGCCTGCACACTCGCAATGAGCGCTTTCGCGAATTGATCAAGCCATTGTCCCGTCACGCGCTGCAACTCAAGGAGCTGGAGCGCGATCACCCGGACGTACAAAAACGCATGGCCGTGACCGAACTGGCCGCCAAGCGTGACGAAGAGCTCTGCGACGCTATCGAAGATTTGTGGTTTCGCGCGGGCGCCTGGCCAATCAAAGGCATCGAGCCGAAGCGCCAGACGTTCGATATCAACGGCTCGACATTTCATTGTCATGGCTATATTCCGAGCCTGGACGCTTGGGTGGTGCTGGGATTCGATCCCCGGGAAAACCCGCAGGTCAGCCGCCCTAATGCCAAATTGAGCGTGCGCGCGGAATGGGCGGTCAAACGCACCCTGTTTCAAGCTTTCTGTCGTAAGCCATTGATATGGCTGGATAGTTACGAGTCATCAAAGCGTGTATTGGCGTCCCTTGGAGGCGATGCCAGTGCCGGGCCGGGCTTCGATTACAAGGTCAAGGGCGAACTCAGCTCTGCGCCGTTACTGGACTGTTTTGTCGCTGCCGCCGGATTTATCGAGAACCTCGGCCTGGATGTACCCAATGCCGTGGGCCAGATGAGTTTTGCCAAGGACGACCCCGACCGGTTTTTCTTCGAGGCCTTGAGCCTGTACTGGCGAGCGCTGGAAGATCATCTGCTTGATCAGAAACCACCGGTGATGACCTACAACCGGATGTTCGCCTTGTTCAGCGAACATTCGCCGGAAAACCTGAAGCTGCTGACCGATGAGCTGCTCAGGCCGATGTCGCACTTGATGATCGACGAATTTCAGGACGTATCGCCGCAGATCGTTTCCTGGATTCGCGCGAGCCTCACGGAAATCCGCAGTCGCGGCCCGGCCATGCACGTGGGGCGCGGCGCACAACGTTCGTCGTTGCTCTGTGTCGGCGATGACTGGCAGTCCATCTATGGCTGGCGGGGCAGTTCGCCGACGTATTTCATGGAATTCAACAAGGAATTCCCTTCGCCGAGCACGACCAAGGTCATGCTCAGCGACAACTACCGCAGCCATCAGCACATCATCGATGCCGCCGAACATATCGTTCGTGCGGCGCCGGCGATCGCAGGCAAGAAGGCCAAGGCCAGTGGCGAGCCGAAGGCATTTCTGCCGGTTAACGTTCTCGATCGCGACGATCAAGGCATGGCCAAACGCCTGATGGAGCACTACAGAAAGGGCGATTCAATCTTGATGCTTTATCGAAAAAGCAGCGATAAGTTATTGATAGAAGAGCATATTAAGTCTGTAGTTAATGTGGATTCTAGCTTGCCGTACGAAGCGCGACGGCTGAAGCAACTGACTTATCACAGCGCCAAGGGACTTCAGGCTGATGCCGTGTTCCTGCTAGGTGATTGTCAGCACCTGACCAGTTCTCCGTACAAGAACCAGGTCTACCGCATGGCGGGTCTTGGCAAGACAGGCGACAGCGAAGCGTATGACAGCGCACAGAAAGACGAGATCCTGCGACTGGCTTACGTCGGCATCACTCGGGCGGTGAGTCATTGCTATTGGTATGTCGATGGGCAAGACACCCAGGCGGCCAACCTGCCTAAAGCTTCCGATCGGATCGGCAAAGGCAAAGTGTTCTTTGCCGATCACCGACTGGGCAAGACATCGGCGTGACCGTAAAAGATCGTCGCGTACAAAAAAGCCCACGTAACGTGGGCTTGTTGTTGAGTGTTCAGCCTTCAGGCATAGCTCCTGAGGGCGGCGGGTGGAATGAAAGCCTCAAGCTCGTCTTCCACCGCTTCGATTATTCGTTCTACATCCGCAGCATTCATGACCGTCGCGCAAGGAATGCCGGCGATGGCGATCATGGTCTCGCCACTGGCACGGTCAAATAGACGGGCAATCATGCTGCCCGGCGCATCCATGCTCGCCTCGAAACCCATGGGATGAAAATGCCAGCGCATCAGCTGGCAGGCGTTTGGAAAGGTGACTTTACTAAACCCTTTATTCATGTGTTGCCCGCCTTATTCATCGAGCGCTTCCTTTAGCTCATGTTAGGAGGGAAGAGCCTTCAATGGCTCAACCGGTGACTGCCTTTAAAAGTAGCATCCAGATGTGAAATTAATGTGGATTTTTCAGTCCGTTTAGCGATTGCTTCAGTTTTTTTTGATGCAGGTCACGTGAACGTCGGTTCTTAAGCGATTGGCCACCACCGTTGGCCATTGAAGCTGACGTAGAACTTCGGCAAGCTCGGCTTTTTCTCGTCGAGTCCTTTATGCACGCCGATGATGATGGTCCGCTGCAAACCCCGGCCACGGGTGACACGGTGATGCGTTATCACTTGCGCTGGAAACACCGGGACCTGGACGGGGTGATGGCGCTCTATCACCCAGAGATTCAGTACAGTGATTTTTTCCAGAACCGTGTGATGGGGCTGTCTGAATTGCGTGAGTACGTGCGCAGCAGCATGCCCCGCGATCCCGATGAAGCCCTGGAGCACTCGGACCGTATTCGCCTGGACGGCAACACGGCGTTCATTCAGTACCGCATCACCCTTCGCGGCGGTGAAGGCCTGGTGTCATTCCGGGCCAGCGAGGCGATTACCGTCCGTGACGGACTGATCTGGCGGGTCAACGAATACGCCTCGCTGGTGCATGAACAGCCCGTCAGCAAAGCCGCCAGCAGCCAACGCCCGGCGGTCAGTCGACTCGGACTGTCTGCGCGTCAGCTAAGTTTTATGGCTGAAGACTTGCAGCAGTATTTTCAGCGCCAACAACCTTATCTCGATCCCGAACTCGACCTGCAACGGGTGGCGAAGGAGTGCGGGTATAGCCGCAATCAGATTTCCTATTTGCTGAATCAGGTGCTTGGTCAGAGCTTCTACCGATACGTCAACCAGGCGCGCCTGCAGCATTTGCTCGCGGCACTGGAGAGCGCCACGCTGCCACTGCGTATCGACGAACTGGCGTTTGCCGCCGGGTTCAATTCGCTGTCGGCGTTTTATAGCTGCTTCCGTCAGCACACCGGCCAGTCGCCAAAGGCCTACGTAAAACAAATTTCTTTGCGTGCACGCGCGCAAGACAGCCTCTAAGTCCACGCACTAGGATCGACGCCATCGAAGATTGAGTGGCGGAGTCTTGCATGCCGGCGTGGCGCACTATCAGTTTGTGGATGGATCAACTCGACGAGCCATTATTGGCGCGTCCAGCGCTGGAACAGGATCTGGACGTCGACGTCGCCATCATTGGCGCGGGATACACCGGGCTCTGGACCGCGTACTACCTCAAACGCCAGGCGCCCGGCCTGAGCATCGCCATCGTTGAAGCGCAAACCGCCGGCTTTGGCGCCTCGGGGCGTAACGGCGGCTGGCTGATGGGCAATGTGCTGGGCGAAGACCGCTTGCTCGCCGACTTGCCGCCCGAACAGCGCCGGGCTTCTTTCGATTTGCTGCACGGCATTCCGGATGAAGTCGGTAGGGTCCTCGAGCGTGAAGACATCAACTGCGATTACCGCAAAGGCGGGGTGCTGTATTGCGCTGCCCGCTATCCGGAACAGGAAGCCAGCCTTCGGCACTATCTCGACACGCTCTATAGCCAGGGATTGACCGAAAGCGATTACCGCTGGCTCAGCCCCGAGCAGTTGGCGCAACAGATCAGAGTCGCCAAACCTTATGGCGGTATCTATGCACCGCATGTCGCGACCATTCACCCGGCAAAGTTGGTGCGAGATCTGGCTCGGGTGGTGGAGAAAATGGGCGTCAGGATTTACGAGAACAGCCCGGTCACCCAGTGGCAATCGGGTGGCCTGCGCACGGCGAAAGCCTCGGTTCGCAGCCGTTGGATCGTGCCGGCGGTCGAAGGTTACTCGGTCACCTTGCCACCTTTGGGGCGTTATCAACTGCCGGTGCAAAGCTTGATAGTGGCCACCGAGCCGCTATCCGCTGCCACGTGGGATGAAATCGGCCTGAATCGCGGCCAGGCCTTCAGCGAAAACAGTCGCCAGGTCACTTACGGTCAGCGCACGGCTGACAACCGGTTGGTGTTCGGCGCTCGGGGCGGTTATCAGTTTGCTGCCAAGTTGCGTCATGACTTCGACTTGACCACCAGCGAAGTGGAGCTGCGGCGTTATCTGTTTGGCGAACTCTTCCCGCAGCTCAAGAACGTGCGGATTACCCATGCCTGGGGCGGCAATCTGGGGATGTCCCGGCGTTTCAAACCGCACATGCTGTGCGATCAGGCCAGTGGCATCGCCTTGTCGGGTGGCTATGGCGGGGAGGGCGTCGGCGCCAGCAACCTGGGCGGCCGGACCTTGGCGGATCTGATTCTGCAGCGTGACACCGAGCTGGTTCGCCAGCCGTGGGTTCTCCAGGGTGGTCTCGACGCGCTCAGGGCCTGGGAGCCGGAACCCTGCCGCTGGCTCGGCTACAACGCGATCATCCGCAGCTTCGTCCACGAAGACCAGACCCTGGCCAACCCGGCCACCGCACCCTGGCGTCGCAAACTGGCTACCGGTATTGCCGGCTTCATGGAAGGTTTCATGCAGTAAACGGCGCGCTCTTCATCTATAGGCTCAATCGACAGGTACTCCCATGAGCATCACGCAATTCAAGAACACCGCAACCCTGAAGCTGGAAGAGTCGAATCCGGTCGCCGTACCGCTGGGCTTGCCCGTGGCAGTGGCCTCGACCACCAGCGTTGAACGCGACGATGGCGTCGAATCCGGCGTCTGGGAATGCACGCCCGGGCGCTGGCGGCGGCAGATCGTCGCCCAGGAGTTCTGTCACTTCATCCAGGGGCGCTGCACGTTTACCCCGGATGACGGTGAAACCCTGCACATAGAAGCCGGCGATGCACTGATGTTGCCAGCCAACAGCCTCGGTATCTGGGATATCCAGGAAACCGTGCGCAAGACCTACGTTTTGATTTTTTGATCCTCTGATTGCCTGCCAGCTCTCCAATAACAAGAAGACAAACCAAACAGGAATCGACTCATGATCCGAAAGACACTGACTCTGGCTCCGCTTGCGCTCTTCGCGACCCTCGGCCACGCGGCCGAGACCGTCAAGATCTACAACTGGTCGGAATACATCGCCCCGGACACGACCAAAAACTTCCAGAAAGAAACCGGCATCGCGTTCAGTTACGACGTCTTCGACAGCAATGAAACCCTCGACGGCAAATTGATGACCGGCAAATCCGGTTACGACGTGGTGTTTCCGTCCAACCACTTCATGGCGCGGCAGATTCAAGGCGTGGCGCTGAAGAAACTCGACAAGAGCCAACTGCCGAACTGGAAAAACCTTAACCCGGCGCTGCTCAAGGCCTTGCAAACCAACGATCCGGGCAATGAACACGGCTTCCCGTACCTCTGGGGCAGCACCGGCATCGGTTACAACATCGCCAAGGTCAAGGCCGTGTTGGGTGATAACGCGCCAGTGGACTCCTGGGATCTGATTTTCAAACCCGAAAACATGAAAAAGCTGCAGAAGTGCGGCGTGGCCATCCTCGACAACGGCCCCGAACTGTTGCCGGCGGCACTGAACTACCTGGGCCTGCCGCATCACAGCAAGAACCCGGAAGACTACAAAAAGGCTGAAGCGCTGCTGATGAAAGTCCGCCCGTATGTCAGCTATTTCCACTCGTCCAAGTACACCAGCGACCTGGCCAACGGTGACATCTGCGTGGCCGTCGGTTTCTCCGGTGACATTCTCCAAGCCGAAAACCGCGCGAAAGAAGCCAAGAATGGCGTCGACATCGGCTATTCGATTCCCAAGGAAGGCGCCGCCATCTGGTTCGACATGGTCGCCATGCCGGTAGACGCCCCGGACGAAAAGGCCGGTTACGCCTTCATGAACTACCTGCTGCGCCCGGACGTCATGGCCAGCATCAGCAACTATGTGCACTACGCCAACGGTAACGAACAGGCCGACAGCCTGATCGACCCGGCGATCAAGAACGACACCAAGGTCTACCCGAGCCCGGACATGATGGGGAAATTGTTTGCGCTGGAGGCGATGCCGCTGAACATCGACCGAGTGCGCACGCGGGTATGGAACAAGATTCGTACCGGGAGCTAAGGCTTCATATTTTGTAGTCATTGGGTGCCGTCGGTTCGACTGGCAACGCTGTTCCAGGCCTCCTTTCGATGGATCAGGAGGCAATGGAATGCCTGTTTATACAAATGCGGGTCAGCTACGCGGTGGGCGTTTCTCTGAGTGCGGACGTATTTATCTGCTAACGGCTGTCGTTGACCAACGGCAGCCGTTTTTTGTTGATTGGCGACTGGGGAGGTTGGTCGTTCAGGAGTTGCGTCAGGCGCAGGAGGAGGGTTGGGCGGATTTTTTGACGTGGGTTGTCATGCCAAACCATATGCATTGCCTGGTGCAGCTGCATGACAAGACGCTGGCGGAGCTGATGTGCCGAATCAAATCCCGGAGCGGTTTGGCGGTTAATCAAGCGCTGGGGCGGCGAGGGAGGTTGTGGCAGAAGGGGTATCACGATCGTGCGGTTCGGCGGGAGGAAGATGTGAAGGCGCTTGCCCGGTATGTCGTGGCCAACCCAATACGAGCAGGACTGGTGACACGCGTTCATGATTATCCGCTGTGGGATGCGTGTTGGTTGTGAGTATCTGACGACTGCTGCGCAGCCGAACGCAGCCTTCGGCAGCTGCTACAAGGATTGCGGTGCTCGCGAAAACTGTAGCAGCTGGCGCAGCCTGCGTTCGGCTGCGAAGCAGTCGTAAAAACCTAAAACCCAACAAATCTCCAACTGATATCAATGCGCTGGCACTCATATTAATAACTCACTCAAAGTGAGACCCCATCGACAAAAAGAAACTTACCTCTATTTAATAATTAAATAGCTAATTGTCAGACAATTTGCGCAAACCGCCATCTAACAAACAATATTTCGACAGCGCAGGCATTGTTTCCGGGTACTTGCAGGAACAACTCAATTTGACGTCAAAAAAAATGTAGACGTTTGATTTCAAATTGTGTCAGTTTTCTTTCGCCTTCATTGGGCGAGTGATAGGACGATCTCGCCAGAGATTGTCGCTGTCTGACAAAAACTGTTCCATAGCTAAACAAGGAAGTGTGTTTATGTCGAAAGTAAAAGACAACGCTATTGATACCGCCGAACAGGCGTTCCAGCCACTGCAAGCATTGGCTGCATCCAGTTCTGCGTTCAACCAGATCAATAGCTTCAGCCATCAGTATGATCGGGGCGGCAACCTCACGGTCAATGGCAAACCCTCCTTCTCCGTCGACCAGGCAGCTACGCAATTGCTGCGCGATGGCGCTGCCTACCAGGACAAGGACGGCAGCGGCAAAATCGAACTCACCTACACGTTCCTGACCTCGGCGTCGTCGAGCACCATGAACAAGCACGGGATCACCGGGTTCAGTCAGTTCAGCGCTCAGCAGAAAGGCCAGGCCGTGCTGGCCATGCAATCCTGGGCCGATGTAGCCAATGTCACGTTCACCGACAAGGCCACGGGCGGCGACGCTCATATGACCTTCGGCAACTACAGTGGCGGCCAGGATGGCGCGGCGGCCTTCGCCTATCTGCCTGGTACGGGCGCAGGTTACGACGGTACTTCCTGGTACCTGACCAACAGCAGCTACACGCCAAACAAGACGCCGGACCTGAACAATTACGGCCGGCAAACCCTGACCCACGAAATCGGTCACAGCCTGGGCCTGGCCCACCCTGGCGACTACAACGCCGGCAACGGCAACCCGACCTACAACGACGCTTCCTACGGGCAAGACACCCGCGGTTACAGCGTCATGAGCTACTGGAGTGAAAGCAATACCAACCAGAACTTCAGCAAGGGCGGCGTCGAAGCCTATTCGTCCGGTCCGCTGATGGACGATATCGCGGCCATCCAAAAGCTCTACGGCGCCAACACCACCACCCGAACCGGTGACACCACCTATGGCTTCAACTCCAACGCCGGGCGCGACTTCCTGAGCGCGACTTCGTCGTCGGACAAGGTAGTGTTTTCGGTTTGGGATGCGGGTGGCAAGGACACCCTGGACTTCTCCGGTTTTACCCAAAACCAGAAGATCAATCTCAATGAGGCCTCGTTCTCCGACGTTGGCGGCATGGTGGGTAACGTGTCCATCGCCAAGGGCGTCACCGTCGAGAATGCTATCGGCGGTTCGGGTAGCGACCTGCTGATCGGCAACAGCGTGTCCAACGAACTGAAGGGCGGTGCCGGCAACGACATCCTCTTCGGCGCGGGCGGCGCGGACAAACTCTGGGGTGGCGCCGGTTCGGATACCTTCGTGTTCGCCGCCAGCAGCGATTCCAAACCCGGTGCTGTCGATCAGATCCTCGATTTTGTCAGCGGTCTGGACAAGATCGACCTGACCGGCATCACCAACGGCGCAGGCCTGCATTTCGTGAACTCGTTCACCGGTGCGGCAGGCGATGCGGTGTTGACCTCTTCGGGTGGCAACAGCCTGTTGTCGGTGGACTTCTCCGGGCACGGCGTGGCTGATTTCCTGGTCAGCACCGTGGGTCAGGCGGCTTACTCCGACATCGCTGCGTAATGTGAGGTGAAAAGGAGGGCGGCGCAGACGCGCTGCTCTCTGCCCCTTGAAATGAGTAAAGCGCCTTATGATCCATAACGGCTTCACTTGCAGAACAACCGCGTGGCTATTGGCGACGTTCATGATGTTTTTTGGAGATTTGGCCATGGCGAGCAGCCTGAAATTAGCAGACCCCTCGGAACTGGCCGGCAAATGGCAGGCGACCCTGATCGCCAAAGATGACTCGCCAGAGTCCCAGGCGTTGCAGGACAAACCGTCGAACGTCTGCATTATCGACTTTCAACAAAAGCAGACCTTGGGTGATGGCGCCGGGTGTCTCAGCGCCTGGCTGGACGAGCCGGCCGTTGGCTGGTTCCCGGAACCCGACGGCATTTCGATTACCGGCAAAGAAGGCTCAAGAATTGTGTTCTTCAGCCGACAGCATGAGGGGCTTTACAAAAGCACTTTGGAGTCAGGTCTGATCATTACGCTCCAGCGCACTGTGCTGTAACGAAAAATACCAGGCCTCTACCAGATGCCGAATATAAAACCCGTAATGGTAGTTATCAGCAGAACATGATTAATCGGACTCTTTGCCGAGCCTGGATAGTTGTTATTAATGTATAAGCGATAACGGTTAAATAATGTCTCGACCTGTGTGCGGACAGTTAATTGGATCCTCGCCAGTAATGGCGAGAGATATCATCTCAGGAAAAACCAATGAAGATGGCGAAGGCCCTAGCCACTGCGCCGTTAATCAAGGCACTGGGCGACTATAAAAGCGTTCTGATCAGCGTCGGTTGTTTTACCGCATTGATCAACATACTGATGTTGGTACCCTCTATTTATATGCTCCAGGTCTACGACCGGGTGCTGTCATCGCAAAACGAAACCACCTTGGCCATGTTGTCGTTGATGGTGGTCGGGTTCTTTGCCTTCATTGGCTTGCTGGAGATTGTCCGCGGCTTCATTGTCATCCGCATCGGCAGCCAACTGGAGCGACGCTTCAATTTACGGGTCTATCAGGCGGCGTTCGAGCGCAACCTGTTCAAAGGCGAGGGCAATGCTGGCCAGTCCCTCGGAGATCTGACCCATATTCGCCAATTTGTCACCGGCCCTGCGCTGTTTGCCTTCTTCGACGCGCCGTGGTTTCCGGTATACCTGTTCGTGATCTATCTGTTCGACGTCTGGCTCGGCGTGTTGGCCACAGCCGGAGCGTTGTTGCTGATCGGTCTGGCCTGCCTCAATGAAGCCATGACCAGGAAACCCTTGGGCGAAGCCGCGGGGTTTTCCCAGAAATCCAGCCAACTGGCCACCAGTCACCTGCACAACGCCGAAACCATTAAGGCCATGGGCATGCTCGGGGCGTTGCGTACACGTTGGTTCCAGGTCCATTCACGTTTCCTCGGCTTGCAGAACCAGGCCAGCGACACCGGCGCCGTCATCAGCTCCCTGAGCAAAACCCTGCGCCTGTGCCTGCAATCGTTGGTGCTGGGTCTGGGTGCATTGCTGGTGATCAAGGGTGATATGACGGCCGGGATGATGATCGCCGGTTCCATTCTGATGGGCCGCGTCCTGAGTCCCATCGATCAGTTGATCGCCGTGTGGAAACAGTGGAGCGGCGCCAAGCTCGCTTACCGCCGTCTTGATTCGTTGCTGCAAGCCTTCCCACCGAGTGATGAAGCCATGGCGCTGCCGGCGCCGAAAGGCCAGATCGCGTTCGAACAGGTCAGCGCCGCGCCGCCGGGGCAACGGGCCGCCACCCTGCATTTGGTCAATTTCAGCCTCGGTGCCGGGGAAGTGCTCGGCGTGCTCGGCGCATCAGGTTCCGGCAAATCGACTTTGGCCCGGGTGCTCGTTGGCGTCTGGCCGACGTTGGGCGGAACGGTGCGGCTCGACGGCGCGGACATTCATCGCTGGAACCGCGACGATCTCGGTCCCTACATCGGTTATCTGCCTCAGGACATCGAGCTCTTCAGCGGCAGCATCGCCGAAAACATCGCCCGGTTCAGCGAGGCGGACCCGCAAAAAGTCGTTGAAGCCGCGCAGCAGGCCGGCGTTCACGAACTGATTCTGCGCATGCCGCAAGGCTACGACACCGTGCTCGGCGAGGACGGTAGCGGTTTGTCCGGGGGGCAGAAGCAGCGCGTGGCCCTGGCGCGCGCGTTGTATGGCAACCCGCGCCTGGTGGTGCTGGATGAACCCAATTCCAACCTCGACACCGTGGGCGAAGCAGCATTGGCCAGCGCCATTGCGCAAATGAAAGCCCAAGGCACCAGCGTGATTCTGGTGACCCATCGCTCCTCGGCACTGGCCCAGGCCGACAAGTTGCTGGTGCTCAACGAAGGTCGTTTGCAGGCGTTCGGCCCAAGTCAGGAGGTGCTCAAGGCACTGGCCGGCAATCAGTCGGCGAATCAGGAACAGAAAACCGCGCAAGCACCGGGCGGGCTCAGCATGAGCCGGCAGTATCAGCCCTCGACAAGGAATTCGGGTGTATGAGCAACATCAGCGAAGCCACCATGGAACACGACTACCTCGCAGAACGCCCTGAGCGCGACGCGCGTTTCTTCGTCCGCATGGGCTGGATTCTGGCGATCGTCGGCGCCGGCAGTTTCTTCACCTGGGCCAGCCTCGCGCCTCTCGACCAAGGCATTCCCGTGCAAGGCACGGTCGTGGTGTCAGGCAAGCGCAAAGCCGTGCAATCGATGAGCAGTGGGGTGGTCAGCCAGATACTGGTGCGCGAGGGCCAAGTGGTGAAGCATGGCCAGCCATTGTTCCAGCTCGACCAGACGCAAGTCGCCGCTGACGTGCAATCGCTGCAAGCGCAATACCGCATGGCCTGGGCCAGTCTGGCGCGGTGGCAGAGTGAACGGGACAACCTCAAACAGGTGA
Organism: Pseudomonas rossensis; assembly: GCF_039888995.1. NCBI lineage: Bacteria > Pseudomonadati > Pseudomonadota > Gammaproteobacteria > Pseudomonadales > Pseudomonadaceae > Pseudomonas > Pseudomonas rossensis. Next base: position 25,252 of record NZ_JBBWCB010000071.1, read on the forward strand.
GTTTCCCCGCTGAACTGAGCAACAATCCTGACCCGCGTCTGGCCTTGGTGCTGGAAGGCCAACGGCAGTTGTTCAGCAGCCGCCGTGAAGCGTTTTCCCGCGAACAGGCTGCCTTGCGCGCCAGCATCGAAGGCGCCAGCGCGCAACTGGCTGGCATGCGCCGCGCCCGCACGGACTTGACTGCCCAGGCCAGCTCTCTGCAACAACAGCTGAGCAACCTTCAGCCCCTGGCGGATAACGGCTACATCCCGCGCAATCGGTTGATGGAGTACCAGCGTCAGCTGTCGCAGGTTCAGCAACAATTGGCAGAGAACACCGGCGACAGCGGCCGTGTGGAGCAGGGCATCCTCGAATCGCGGCTGAAACTGCAACAGCACATCGAGGAATACCAGAAAGAAGTCCGCACCCAATTGGCCGACGCGCAATTGAAAAGCGTGACGCTGGAAGAGCAACTGACCTCCGCCGGGTTCGATCTGCAACACAGCGAGATCATCGCCACGGCCGACGGCATTGCGGTCAACCTCGGGGTTCACACCGTGGGCGCGGTGGTGCGTCAGGGCGAAACGCTGCTGGAGATCGTGCCTCAGGGGACGAGTCTGGAGGTGGAAGGGCACCTGCCGGTCAACCTGGTCGACAAGGTCGGCACGCACTTGCCGGTGGACATCTTGTTCACGGCGTTCAACCAGAGCCGCACGCCGCGCGTGCCCGGCGAAGTCAGCCTGATCTCCGCCGACCAGATGATCGACGAGAAAACCGGTGCGCCCTATTACGTACTGCGCAGCAGCGTCAGCGATCAGGCCATGGAAAAACTCAACGGTCTGGTGATCAAGCCTGGCATGCCGGCGGAAATGTTCGTGCGCACCGGTGAACGTTCACTCCTCAACTATTTGTTCAAACCGTTGCTCGACCGGGCAGGTTCCGCGTTGACTGAGGAATAAGGATGTTCCGCTGTATGAATAAGCTTTCCATGCTCGCCGCGACCCTGGCGTTGCTGACCTGCAACAGTGTGCTGGCGATGGGGCCGTTCGACATCTACGAACAAGCATTGCGCAATGATCCGGTGTTTCTCGGCGCCATCAAGGAACGCGATGCAGGCCTTGAAAACCGCGTCATTGGCCGCGCCGGGCTGTTGCCCAGGATCGGTTACAACTACAACAAGGGGCGCAACTCCTCCAAGGCCACCGCCCTCAATGAGCGCGGGCAGAACCGGACCGATGACCGCAACTACAGCAGTTACGGCTCGACCCTCACCCTGCAACAACCGCTGCTCGACTACGAGGCTTACGCGTCGTACCGCAAAGGCGTGGCGCAATCGCTGTTTGCCGACGAAGCCTTTCGCGGCAAGAGCCAGGAATTACTCGTTCGGGTGCTGGAGAATTACACCCAGGCGCTGTTCGCTCAGGATCAGATCGACATCGCGCAAGCCAAGAAAAAGGCTTTCGAGCAACAGTTCCAGCAGAACGAACACATGTTCCGACAGGGCGAGGGCACGCGTACCGACATCCTTGAGGCCGAGTCCCGCTATGAACTGGCCACGGCCGAGGAAATCGAAGCCCGTGATGAGCAGGACGCGTCGTTACGAGAGCTGGGCGCGCTGATTGGCGTGCCGGCGATCGACATCGGGGATTTGGCGCCGCTGGATCAGAGTTTCCAGACGTTCACCCTGCAGCCGGCCAATTACGACACCTGGCACGAGATGGCCGTGGCCAACAACCCGAATCTGGCTTCGCAGCGCCATGCCGTGGAAGTCGCGCGTTATGAAGTCGAACGCAACCGCGCCGGACACCTGCCCAAAGTCAGTGCCTACGCCTCGGTGCGCCAGAACGAGTCGGAAAGCGGCAACACCTACAACCAGCGCTACGACACCAACACCATCGGCATCGAAGTCAACGTGCCGCTGTATGCGGGCGGCGGGGTCTCGGCCTCGACTCGCCAGGCCAGCCGCACCATGGAGCAGGCCGAGTACGAACTGGACGGCAAGACCCGGGAAACCCTGATCGAACTGCGTCGCCAGTTCAGCGCCTGCCTGTCGGGCGTGAACAAGTTGCGGGCTTATCAGAAAGCCCTGAAGTCTGCCGAAGCGCTGGTGGTTTCGACCAAGCAAAGCATTTTGGGCGGTGAGCGCGTCAACCTCGACGCATTGAACGCAGAACAACAACTATTTACCACCCGCCGGGATTTGGCTCAGGCACGCTACGACTACTTGATGGCCTGGACCAAGTTGCATTACTACGCCGGGACATTGAATGAGCAGGATTTGGCCAAGGTTGACGAGGCGTTCGGCCAAGGCCCGAGAACCCAATAGATGCCCCTGTAGGAGCTGTCGAGTGAAACGAGGCTGCGATCTTTTGATCTTCAACGCTTTCAAGAACGTTAAAAGATCGCAGCCTCGTTTCACTCGACAGCTCCTACAAAAAACAAAAAAAAGAGAAGTGAACATGGACGTACAGATCAAGCCGATGGCGGTCGGCACGCTATTACTCCTGGTGTCAGCAATGCCCGTCTCGGTGCAAGCCGCTTACCTGGAAACCGGCGTGCCCGGTGATGCCGCCAGTTGGCGCTCGGCAGAGTTCCAGCGCGACTGGGGACTCGCCCGCATGAAAGCCGATCAAGCCTATGCCGCCGGCATCACTGGCAAAGGCGTGAAAATCGGCGAGCTCGATTCAGGCTTCGATGCTGCCCATCCCGAATTCGCTACCGACCGTTACCACGCGGTGACAGCCAGCGGCAGTTACGTTGACGGCTCCCAGTTCAATGTCGACGGCACACTCAACGCCAACAACGATTCCCACGGCACGCACGTCGCCGGCACCATCGGCGCTTCCCGCGACGGCACCGGCATGCACGGCGTGGCCTACAACGCGCAGGTCTACGTCGGCAACACCAACAAGAACGATAGCTTCCTGTTCGGTCCCAATCCTGATCCACGCTACTTCAAAGCGGTCTATAACGCGTTGGCGGATGCCGGTGTGCGAGCGATCAACAACAGCTGGGGCAGTCAGCCACCGGATGTCAGCTATCGGACCCTCGACGATCTGCATGCGGCCTACGCCCAGCACTGGAACAAAGGCACCTGGCTCGATGAGGCAGCAGACGTTTCCCGACGCGGGGTGATCAACGTGTTCAGCGCCGGTAACAGCGGTTACCCCAACGCCAGCGTGCGTTCAGCCTTGCCCTATTTTGAGCCGGACCTGGAAGGCCATTGGCTGGCGGTGTCGGGGCTGGATCAAGGCAACCAGCAGAAATACAACCAGTGCGGGATTGCCAAGTATTGGTGCATCACCACCCCCGGCGCGAAGATCGACAGCACCATTCCCGGCGCAGGCTATGCGATCAAGTCCGGCACCTCCATGTCCGCGCCGCATGCCACCGGCGCCTTGGCGCTGGTGATGGAACGCTACCCGTACATGACCAACCAGCAGGCGCTGGAAACCCTGTTGACCACCGCCACCCAACTCGACGGTTCGATCACCGAGGCGCCAAATACCCGCGTTGGCTGGGGCGTGGCCAACCTCGAACGGGCGATGCGCGGGCCGGGGCAATTACTCGGACGTTTCGACGCCAATCTGGGGGCAGGGCAGAGCGATGTCTGGAGCAACGACATCACCGACAAGGCGCTGATTCAGCGTCAGAGCGAAGACGCGGCGGAACACAGTGCCTGGCAACAGACACTGAAGACCAAAGGTTGGGAGAACGGTGTATCGGTCGGTGCCAGCCAGCAGGATCGGACCGACTATGCGGTGGGCATGGCCCGCGATCTCGCCGCCGCCACTCGAGTCTACGAAGGCAGCCTGATCAAGTCCGGTGCCGGACGCCTGATGCTGACCGGCGACAATACCTGGCGCGGGCCGACCACGGTGAATGGCGGTCTGCTGTCGATCAACGGTTCGCTGGCATCGCAAGTGACCGTTAATGACAGCGGCACGCTGGGTGGGTCGGGACGCGTCGGCGCACTGACCGCCAACCGCGGCGCTACGGTTGCGCCCGGCAATTCCATTGGCACCTTGCAGGTCAGCGGCGACGTCACGTTTGCGCCGGGTTCGACCTACGCGGTAGAGCTATCGCCGACCGAGAGTGACCGGATCGTCGCGGGCGGCACGGCCACGGTCAGCGGCGCGACCGTCAGCCTTTCCCTGGAAAACAGCCCGACCTTGCTCAGCACTCAACAAGTGCAAAGCCTGCTCGGTCATCAATACAACATCCTGCAAGCGGCCGGCGGCATTCAAGGTCAGTTCGGGGCGGTGCTGCCCAACTATCTGTTCATTGGTGGCAGCCTCGATTACGCCGCCACCGGAATTCAATTGAGTGTCGAGCGTAACGACACGACCTTCGCCAGCGTCGGCCAAACGCCGAGCCAGCGCGCCGTAGCCTCCGCCGTTGAAGGGCTTGGGGTGGGCAATCCGGTTTACGAAAGCCTGCTGCTGTCGCCCACCGCGACGTCCGCCCAACAGGCGTTTCAGCAGTTGTCGGGGGAAATCTATCCGGCGCTGGGCTCGGTACTGATCAATGACAGCCGCTACCTGCGTGATGCTGTCGGCGAGCGACTGATTGACGCCCAAGGCACTCAAAGCAATGGCTGGATCAAGGCGCTGGGCGCTTGGGGCAAAACTGATGAGCGCCATGACACCGCCGGTTACACCACCTCGATTGGCGGTTTGCTCGCCGGTGTCGACGGTGCGCTCGATGAGCAAACCCGGATCGGTCTGGTCACCGGCTATAGCGACAGCTCGGTGAGCATGGGCTCTGGCACTCACTCATCGGCCAAGGTCGACAGCTATCACCTGGGTGCTTATGCCGGCCGCGAGTTGGGTGCCTGGCGTTTGAGTGGCGGCGGTGCCTACAGCTGGCATCGGGCCGACGTCAAACGTGACCTGCAATACGGCGACGTCAGCGCCAAACAGAAAGCCAAGGTCGATGCCGGGACCACCCAAGTGTTTGGTGAAGCGGCGTATCGCCTGAACCTGCAATCTCTGGCGCTCGAACCCTTCGCGAACCTGACCTACGTGCACCTCGACACCGAAGGTTTCACCGAGAAAGGTGACGCCGCCGCACTGAAAAGCAGTGGCGACACGCGTGACGCGGTGCTCAGCACGTTGGGCGTGCGCGCATTGAAAACCGTGAACCTGTCCGGCCAGCAGAAGTTGGACCTGAGCGGGAGCCTCGGCTGGCAGCACAACCTGAGCCCTACCGATTCTGAAGAGCACCTGGCGTTTGCCGGCGGCAGCACCGCGTTTGCCGTGGAGAGTTCGCCAATGGTGCGGGATGCCGCGCTGGTGGGCGC
>NZ_JBBWCB010000072.1:0-30036 GCF_039888995.1 Pseudomonas rossensis
CGACCAGCAGAATCACCGCAGAGCGAACCTTGAGTGTTGCCCCGGCTTGCTCGGCGACCCAAGGCACGCCATGGCGAAATTGTTCAATTCGATTGTTAACGGACGGATGACCCATGACGCTCCCTGAATCCTGACCACATGGCGAATCTTCCCGTTCGCCCTTTTTATGACCCCTGGCGGGTATGAGCCGCCTGGCGCCAGGCGACTATGCCTCATCAAACACCCGAAAGGTGAATTGCGCGAGAAGTATTCTCACCACCGGCTCGCGTGGACTGCGGTTCAGTGTTGTTGTTACTTGAGACTTCCCGCCAAAAACTGCTGCAACCGCTCGCTGCCAGGCATATCCGTTCACTGGACATCTCCCAGGCCGCCGTGACCAAAGCGCTGCGCGAGCTGGAAACCAGTCAGCAGTTACCGCGGTCAGGCGCGCGCCTGCTTCACGGCCTCGATCCAGGCAGGATTCAATTTCGTCTGTTCGGTCTCGATGCCCAGCGCTTCCATCCGCGCCTTGTGCTGATCCATCTCGCGGGTCAATTGGCTGTGATCACTGGAGTTGCCGTCCAGCTCGTGCATCTGGCTCAACCCCAGATGGTAGAAGCGCAGCAGCTTCATGGCCGTCGGATCCTCCTTCTCCACCGCCGCCGTCACCTGATGCATGACGTTGGTGATGCTCATCAGGCTGCGCTTGAGCTGCCAGCCATAGACCGCCGGGGCCATCCATGGCTGGGTCCAGAACGCGCCCCGCATCAGCGCTGCCATCAGCAGCACCGACACAAACACGCCGCCGACGTTAAATCGCAGATTGTCGCCACCGGGTTCGCCGAACAGCGCCACCGCCGTGGTGGACAACACCATCGCCAGGGCCAGAAAAATCAAGGCTATGATTATCGTGCTGCGTCGCGTCTGGCTTCGATAGCGTTCGGGGTTCTGCGGCTGGATTTCGAACATCGCGACGGGGTTCCTTGAGGGCATGGGTAAAAAGGCTGCGGGGCATTATCGCCTCTGCAGGGGATTTAGCTATGCTGAGGCTCCTTTTCAACTTTTCATCGTCAAACGGGGAAATGGCGATACAGCGCAGTTCGTGCCATCTTCTTTCATGGATACATACTATTCGGATGCCATTTGCCTGTATGAATGGCATCGTTTTAAGGATCATTGAATGACCCAACGACAAGTAATCAACGCCTCGGTCAGCCCAAAAGGCAGTCTGGAAACCCTTTCTCAACGTGAAGTACAGCAACTGAGCGAAGCCGGATCCGGCAGCACCTACACCTTATTCCGCCAGTGCGCCCTGGCCATCCTCAATACCGGCGCCCATGTCGATAACGCCAAAACCATCCTCGAAGCCTACAAGGATTTCGAGATCCGCATTCACCAGCAGGACCGCGGCGTACGCCTGGAACTGCTGAACGCCCCGGCCGACGCCTTCGTTGATGGCGAAATGATCGCCAGCACCCGCGAAATGCTCTTCAGCGCCCTGCGCGACATCGTCTACACCGAAAACGAACTCGACGCCCAACGTATCGACCTGAGCACCTCCCAGGGCATCAGCGACTACGTGTTCCACCTGCTGCGCAACGCCCGCACCCTGCGCCCCGGCGTCGAGCCGAAGATCGTGGTTTGCTGGGGCGGCCACTCGATCAACACCGAAGAATACAAATACACCAAGAAAGTCGGCCACGAACTCGGCCTGCGAAGCCTCGACATCTGCACCGGTTGCGGTCCTGGCGTAATGAAGGGCCCGATGAAAGGCGCGACCATCGCCCACGCCAAGCAGCGTATCCACGGCGGCCGCTACCTCGGCCTGACCGAGCCGGGCATCATCGCCGCCGAAGCGCCCAACCCGATCGTCAACGAACTGGTGATCCTGCCGGACATCGAAAAACGTCTGGAAGCCTTCGTCCGCGTCGGCCACGGCATCATCATTTTCCCGGGCGGCGCCGGCACCGCCGAAGAGTTCCTCTACCTGCTCGGCATCCTGATGCACCCGGACAACGCCGGCCTGCCCTTCCCCGTGGTTCTCACCGGACCGAAACATGCCGCGCCGTATCTGGAGCAACTGGACGCGTTTGTCGGCGCCACCTTGGGTGAAGCTGCGAAGCAACACTACGAGATCATCATCGACGACCCGGCTGAAGTCGCGCGTCAAATGACTCAAGGTCTGAAAGCGGTCAAACAGTTCCGCCGCGAGCGCAATGACGCGTTCCATTTCAACTGGCTGCTGAAGATCGACGAAGGCTTCCAGCGTCCGTTCGATCCAACCCACGAAAACATGGCCAACCTGAAACTGAGCCGCAACCTGCCGGCCCACGAACTGGCCGCCAACCTGCGCCGCGCGTTCTCCGGCATCGTCGCTGGCAACGTCAAGGACAAGGGCATCCGCCTGATCGAAGAGCACGGGCCGTACCAGATCCGTGGCGATGCGGCGGTGATGCAACCGCTGGATCAACTGCTAAAGGCCTTCGTTGCCCAGCACCGGATGAAACTGCCGGGTGGCGCGGCGTATGTGCCGTGTTATCAAGTGGTTGCGTAACTCGGCTAAAGATCATTCCCACGCAGAGCGCGGGAATGATCAGCAACGTGAGCTGTAACGTCTATGGAAAGAGAATTTTTGATGCGCCAACGTAACGCAGCACGACTTCTTGTAATCAATCCCGCCCATCAGGTCTTGCTGTTTCGCTTCCAGCACAAGGGCGATGCCTTGGACGGACGCGACTATTGGGCTACGCCGGGCGGCGGTCTTGAGGAAGGTGAAACCTTTGAAGCCGCCGCCATACGCGAACTGTATGAAGAAACCGGACTGCACGTCGACACAGTGGACACTAGCGTGGCAGAGCGCAGCTTTTCGATGATGTTGCCCAACGGCGAAACCGTCTTGTCCGTGGAACGCTACTTCGTCGTCCGCGCCGACGGTGAACGGCTGACGCGTGATGGCTGGACTGCGGACGAAGCCCGGGTGATGACTGAACACAAATGGTGGTCAGTCGCCGAGCTGAAAGATACCGCTGAAACAGTCTGGCCAGAAAACCTGATCCAAATGATGGAGCAGGCCTGACCAGTGCCAGATGAATAACAAAAATCTAATAAAGATCGTTCCCACGCAGAGCGTGGGAACGCTTTCGCGGCACTAATGCTCAGAGGTGATCCGCGTCGATCACTGCCTTGGCAAAGGCCTGCGGATCTTCCTGCGGCAAGTTGCGGCCGATGCCGCCGTTGATAAGTCGGTACTCATATTTGCCGGTGAAGCGCTTGGCATAATCCTCGGCGGCCGGATGTGGCGCCCCGTTGGCATCCCCTTCCATGGTGATGGTCGGCACCGTAATGACCGGGGCCTTGGCCAGCCGCTGCTCCAGCGCTTCATATTGAGGTTCGCCCTGAATCATGCCTTGGGCGGCAACGGATTCCTGCGCGTTCATCGGTTTTGACAGCGATGAGCGTAATGGAAAGATCAGCCGCCCTGATTGCCGCACTCTGCGAATTTGCTGTAATCGAGGACTTTCTGCGTGCCGCTGGAATCGAGATAGGTCAGGCGGGCATCGACAATGCCGCAATTGCCGCCGCCGTTGTCGACGACGGAAACCACTTTCTTGATATCCAGGTGGGTGCCGTGAGAAGTTGTCTGCGACGGAGCTTGAACATCGGCATGGGCCGAAAACGCTGCAACGTTCAGGACCGCGAAGAAGCTGGCGGCAACAAGTGTGTTCCAGTTCATGGTGATTTCCTCAGGGTTGCAATGGGCAGTGGTTGTGAGGCAAGTCGTCTTGTCTCGGTGGAACCCATTTAATCGGCCCGAGGTATCTGCCATGTGTCGTAGAACCGGAATTAATAAGGCGTAAGGTGTCTCCGGGGGCACCAGATACAGTGCGATACAAAGCGCCTGGGACAATCCCTGGAATGCGCAACGGGAGAATGACAAGAGGGCTAAGCGATGGAACATGTGAACCACATCCTGATCGTCGACGACGACCGGGAGATTCGCGAGTTGGTCGGCAATTACCTGAAAAAGAACGGGCTGCGTACCACCGTCGTCGCCGATGGCCGGCAGATGCGCAGCTTTCTGGAAACCAATCAGGTGGACCTGATCGTGCTGGACATCATGATGCCCGGCGATGACGGCCTGCTGCTGTGCCGCGAATTGCGCTCGGGCAAACACAAAGCCACGCCGATCCTGATGCTCACCGCACGCAACGACGAAACCGATCGCATCCTCGGCCTGGAAATGGGCGCCGACGACTACCTGACCAAACCCTTCGCCGCCCGCGAACTGCTGGCGCGGATCAATGCCGTGTTGCGCCGCACCCGGATGCTGCCGCCCAACCTGCTGATCACCGAAAGCGGCCGGCTGCTGGGCTTCGGCCGCTGGCGCCTGGACACCACCGCCCGGCACTTGCTCGACGAAGACGGCACGATGGTGGCCCTCAGTGGCGCCGAATATCGCCTGCTGCGGGTGTTCCTCGATCACCCGCAACGGGTGCTCAGCCGTGACCAGCTGCTCAACCTGACCCAAGGTCGCGACGCCGACCTGTTCGACCGTTCCATCGACTTGCTGGTGAGCCGTCTGCGCCAGCGATTGATGGATGACTCACGGGACTCGACCTACATCAAAACCGTGCGCAGCGAAGGCTATGTGTTCTCCTACCCGGTGGAATTGCTTGGCGCAGAATCATGAAGCTCTCCCCCAGAAGAACCTGAGGAGACTTTTTCATAGGGTTTTGTATCCGTCTGTATAAGAACCCGCGACAGATACGCAGACACCGATTTCGGCTTGTTCGAGCACACATCACCGATACACCCGAGCGTTTAACTGTGATCACCGGATAGCAGCCGCTACCGACCCACTCAAACTAAACGCACGGAGAATCACCCATGTTCAACTTCTCGAAAGTCTCGTCCCTGGGACTCGGTCTGGCACTGGTTAGTGGTCTCGGCCTGTCGAGCCTGGCGTCGGCCCACACCGGCAATGCTGCGTCCCCTGGCCAGGTTCAACAACTGCTGGTGGAAGGCGGCTCCGACCGTCTGCAAGAACTGCGCGAACGTGTGGCATCGGTCAGCCCGAGCAATGCGGTACGCGGCGATGTGGTTGTCGCGGAAAACCGCGCCGAGTTCGGCTCGAAATATCAGCGGTATTGAATGCGATCTACATCACAACAGAGATCAAATGTGGGAGCGAGCTTGCTCGCGATGAGGGACTGTCAGTCGGCATCATTGTTGAATGACACACCGCCATCGCGAGCAAGCTCGCTCCCACATTTGACTGTGTTCCGTCAGACAAAACCCATCTGCATCCCCCATGCACGACGCCCATAAATCCTGAGATCTGACGTAAAAGCCCCGACAATTCCTCGGGACAGTTGCACCTCGCCCGTCTAAGATTTGCGCTTCATTTCATCAAGGACGATTCATGAAGCGCATTGCCGGTTGCCTGTTGTCTTTCCTGACCTTTACGGCGCTCGCGGCTGATCTGAACCTGCTCACCGACAACCACCCGCCCCTGCATTTTCAGCAAGGTAATCAACTGGTGGGGTTTGGCGTGGACGTGGTGCAGGCACTGGCCGAACGCACCGGCGACCAGGTGCACTTGCAACAAGTCCCTTTACTGCGCGCCCTGCGCGTCGCCACGACCGAGCCCGCCACCGGGGTGTTTACCGTGTTGCGCACCGCCGAACGCGATGGCTTGTACCAGTGGGTCGGTCCGCTGATGGACGTGGAGACGGCGCTTTATTCCGCGAACACCCAGCAACCGGTGCGCAGTTTGCAGGACGCCAGCATCCAGGGCCGTATCGCCGTCCCGCGAAAATGGCTGGCTTACGACTACTTGCGCAAGCAGGGTCTGAACAATCTGTACGGCGTGGAAACGCCCGCACAAATGATGCGTCTGGCACGTCTGGGGCGCATCGAGTTTGTGGTGGCCGACACCCTCTCCATCGCGACCCTGGCCCGGGAAGAAGGCTTGGCGCCCAGCCAGTTGCACTATCAGATGCCGCTGATGAAGCAAGGCACCTACATCGCGTTTTCCCCGCAAACCGATGCGCGCCAGGTCGCGCGCTGGCAACAGGCGCTCGACGAGATGAACCGCGATGGGCGCCTGGAACAACTCAAGCAGCGCTGGCTCAGCGACAACACACCCCGCTGACAACGGATCAACGCGCTCGATAACAACTATGCGTCAGGGTGTTTTTTCATCGCGACGCTCCAGCACTACAGTGGCCCCATCTTCTCCCCACGCTCTGGAGCACCATCATGAAAAGCATCATCGGTCTTGGTTTCGCCCTTTCGGTTCTTGGCGCTACCTCCGCCATCGCCGCCCCTCACGCCACCTCGCAAGTCGTTGCAGCGGCCAAAGTCAGCCAACCGGCCACACTGAACGTGAACACTGTCGGCGTTGATCACAAAGACAGCCAGGCGAGCAAACTCTACGTCGCTGAAAACCGCCCTGAGTTCGGGTCGAAGTATCAGCGTTATTGATCAACGGCGTTGCGCCGCTTGAAACAAGAAACCCCGGGAGATCCGATCTACCCGGGGTTTGTTGTTTCTGAAGGTTTAGCCCGCCAACCGCGCCGCCAACGCCTTGGCCTGGCTCGCGACGTCGGTCACTGCGGTGCTTTCCCACCACATGCCGCGCAACGGTGGGCCCATGGCGAACAGACGGCTGGCGACGTGTTCATCGGCGCCCAACACCGCGCCATCGACTGCCGCCGCAATCCCCAGCGCCAACGGCCCCGGCCGGACAAGTCCGCGCGCCAGCAGTTGCTGTGGCAGCGGTCGAGCCACTCGCCGCCAGTCGTATTCGATGCCGCTGGAATTGATCAACGCCGCGCCGCTGACAACGGTAGTTTCTGATTCACCCCGACGCCGAATGCGGATGCTCACTGCTCCGTCCGCTGAAGGCTCGAGCCCTTTGAACGACGCCGCCTGAATCCGCAACCGCCCTTCCTTGTGCAATCGCTCCACCAGTTCGGCACTCAACGGCGGCGAGCGATGGTGATGACTTTCCCACCACGGCCGCACATGCCGCACAAACTGTCGACGCTGCACATCCGTTGCCTGATTCCACAAGCGGCCAATGTGCGCCCGTACAGTGTCGAGCGGCGCCTGCCAGTCGATGCCTTGAGCGATGGCGTCCCGGCAATGCCGACGCAGTTCGCGCACCAGCTGTCGCGGCGTACGAATGCTGTGATCCTCGGCGAGAAAATCTGCCCAGGCCGGCGGCTGACGACGTACATGAGGCAGCAAGCCATGCCGGGAAAACACTTCGATCGGCCCGCGATGCCCGGCCTGTTCCAGCGACACCACGGCATCGACCATGGTCAGGCCCGAACCGATGATCAGCACGGTCGTCTGCGGATCGAGTTGTTGCATGGCGGTGACATCCCACGGATCAAGCGCCGCCGCGTTCAAGCCGCTGGACTCGGTCTGTGGCGTACGCGCGGCGGGAAACATCCCCGTGGCCAACACCGCATAAGCGCCCTGCAAGTGTTGCCCGTCGCTCAAGGTCAGTCGCACCGAATCGTCCGCCGCTTGCAGGTCAATCACCTCGGCCCGCACATGCTCGACCGTTGAACCGTTCAACGCCCCCACCGCTTGCGCTTCGGCCAGCCGCTGCTGCACGTACAGGCCGAAAATCCCCCGGGGCGGGAACAATTCGCTGACCGGCACATGTTGCTCGTCAGACTCCGGCCAGCCGCCGGCCGCGATGTACTCGGTCAGCCATTGGGTCAGGTCGTCGGCGTTGTCCGGGTCGACGCTCATCCGCGCTGCATTGCCGTTGAGCGTATGGCCCAATTCGACCGCGCTGTATGCCTCGCCCCGTCCCAGTTCGGCGCGGGGTTCAATCACCAGCACCTTGCGTTTGCCCGGCAGGCGCAGCAACTGCGCCGCCAGCATTGCACCGCTGAGGCCGCCGCCGACGATCAGGATGTCCGCGTGGCGAATGGCGTCGGTGGCCTGTCCGCTTTGGGTTTCAGTCATGGCGTTCTCACTGATCAATGTTTCATCTCAAAAATATCCTGGACGATAATAGGCGCCAAACCCATGGAAGGTTCATCAAGCAGTACCAAAGTAGGACAGAGAAATACCGCTGACGTGCAGGATGGAATCGCTCGAGCTCATGCGATGTCCCGTTTGAATTCGGATAGCCAGGCAGGCGCAGGTTGCGCGTCGGGGGCGCGCGTGGCTTGCCAGATGAAATGTAGGTTTTGAAAGCCCAGCAGTCGGCGAACGCGGTTTTTGATCAGCCGTTGCAGGCCTTTTTCCGGGTGGGCGATGGCCCAGTCGCAGAGGCGTCGGCGCCAGGTGCCTTGGGGGGCGAGACGGAGGTCGATTTCGGCGGCCAGCAATTGCAGGCGCTCGGCCGATAACAGCAATCCCGAGGGTGCCACTTCACGACGGTCGCGGCTGGCACTGTCGAGGCTTTCCGGGAAGGCCAGTGATTGGCCGCTGGTCAGCCAATGCTCGAGCAAAACGCTGAGGCCGGCCGGCCATTGGGTGCCCTCTTCGCTCCACAATGGCTTACCTTGTGCCCAGCGGTTCAGGTGTTGCGGGGGTTCAACCGGGCCGAGCAGATCAGCGAAGTTCAGCAGCGACTGGCCTTCGTTGAGCCGGAGTTGTCGGGTCTGTCGGTCCTGGACGAACGCGTGAGTGGGACGGCTGCGCCACAGGTTTTCGTGCAGTGATTCGGGGTCGAGGTTATCCGGCAAGGTCAGCAACTCACCGCCGATGTGTTGCGATGCCAGGGCCAGCAGCAATAGATTCGGCTCGAAGGCGCCGCTCAACGCCAGACGCGATTCTTTTGTGAATCCTTGCTGACTCAAGCCGTCGGCCAAACGCTCGACATCGCGCAAGGCATCGATCCAGCGCCAGACGAACCACTGGCCATGGCGTTTGTGGCGAAAGGCCGGTTGTAAGGGGCTGACCTGAGCCCAGTGGCGCAATTGCTCCAGCGCCTTGGGCACTTCGACCCGCCACTCGGCGGTGTCCGCGATTGGCGGACGTTTGAGTTCGTGCACGCTCATTGGCTTACCTCCTCGGTGGTGCGCCGGGCTGTATGGTCTTGAAGCACCCTGTAGCAGCTGGCGAAGCCTGCGTTCGGCTGCGCAGCAGTCGTGAAATCAGGCACTGCGGTGTGTCAGGTAATCCGCGCAGGCAGGATTTGCGACTGCTGCGCAGCCGAACGCAGGCTTCGCCAGCTGCTACAGGGTGTGTTTGTCTGAGATCTGATCAGGCAGACACTAACTTCTTCTCCTGCTGCCGCAACGCCGCCAGGTCTCTATAACCCGCGCCCGGATGAATCTCCGGCAAGCGCGGCCCTTCCCCAAACAACTTCTCGCGCAAGGTCCCCTGCGCGTATTCGGTTTTGTAGACTCCACGTTTCTGCAACTCCGGCACCAGCAGTTCCACGGCGTCGATGAAGGTTTCGTGAGTCAATGCATAGGCCAGGTTAAAGCCATCCACATCGGTCTCCTCGACCCACTCCTGCAACAAATCGGCGACGGTCACGGGGCTGCCGACAAACAACGGACCAAAACCGCCGATGCCCACCCAGTCAGCCAGTTCGTTGGGTGTCCAGATCTTGTTCGGGTCTGCCGTGGAGAACGCTTCCACCGCCGATTGAATGGCGTTGGTGTGCACGTGTTTGAGCGGTTCATCCGGTTTGAACTGGCTGAAATCAATCCCGGTCCAGCCAGAGATCAACGCCATCGCGCCTTCGTAACTGACCCAGGTTTTGTATTCCTCGAACTTGGCTTTGGCCTTGGCGTCGGTCTCGCCAAGGATCACGGTTTGCAGGTTGAAGATCAGAATCTTCGACGGATCGCGTCCGGCTTCGGCAGCACGACGACGGATGTCGGCAACGGTTTTCTTCAGCAGCACTTTCGACGGTGCAGCAACGAACACACACTCGGCATGCTCGGCGGCAAACTGCTTGCCGCGACTGGATGCGCCAGCCTGATAGAGTACCGGCGTGCGTTGCGGCGAAGGTTCGCAGAGGTGAATGCCCGGCACCTGGAAGTGCTTACCGACATGCTGGATTTCGTGGATTTTGCTTGGGTCGCTGAAGATCCGCCGCTCGCGATCCCGCAGAATCGCACCCTCTTCCCAACTGCCTTCCCACAGTTTGTAGCAAACCTCCAGGTACTCTTCGGCGAAGTCGTAACGGGCGTCGTGTTCGGTCTGGTTTTTCTGGCCGAGGTTCTTCGCACCGCTTTCCAGATAAGAGGTGACGATGTTCCAGCCGGCACGGCCCTTGGTCAGGTGATCGAGCGTCGACAGGCGTCGGGCGAATGGATACGGGTGTTCGAAGGACAACGAGGCGGTCAGGCCGAACCCCAAATGCTCGGTGACCAGCGCCATCGGCGGAATCAATTGCAGCGGATCGTTGACCGGTACTTGCGCAGCCTGACGGATCGCCGCGTCACCATTGCCGTTGTAGACGTCGTAGATGCCCAACACGTCGGCGATGAACAAACCGTCAAACTTGCCGCGTTCGAGGATTTTCGCCAGATCGGTCCAGTACTCCAGATCCTTGTATTGCCAGGAGCGATCCCGCGGATGCGCCCACAAACCTGGCGACTGGTGACCGACGCAGTTCATGTCGAACGCGTTGAGACGAATTTCACGGCCCATCAAACCGCACTCCGAAAGCTTCGGGGATGGATGCCGTTGAGGCGGAAGTTGCCGATGAGGTGGAGTTTCCAGCGCAGCGGGTCATGCAACGATCCGGGCAACACGGTGCGTTGGCCGGTGAGTTCGAATTCAGCGTTGCTGACGGCACTTAGCGCGTCGGCGCTGGCCAGGTGCGACTCGGCGATGGCGACGCTGATTTCCGTGTCGTCATCAACGCTGTTCAGAAAATCTTCGGCGCGTTCGAGCAGCGCGGCAGCGACTTCAATGCGGATGTGCAAATCGCCGAAGCGGCTGATGACGTAAGGATCATCCGTGGCTTGGGCCTGCTGCCGGACGAAACGCAACGTCGCATCAAGCAAACTGCGAGCGTTGTGCAAATCATGCTGACTTTTGGCCAGGGGCTGCCCGGCAACAATCGGTTGAGTCAAAGCGTTCATGGTGGGCTCCTCAGTTCCAGGCGTGGCGCGCAGGCTTCACGCCGTTGAGCAGGTAGTTGCCGATCAGGTGGTATTTCCAGCGTGCCGGATCGTGCAGGGTGTGCGTCCGGGCGTTGCGCCAGTGGCGGTCGAGGTTGTATTTGCCGAGCACCGAACGAGTACCGGCCAGCTCGAAGAGTTTGCTGCTGGCAAGCAAGGCGATCTCGGCCGACAGCACTTTGGCTTGGGCGACCACCACCGAAGCGCGGGCCACCGTGTCTTCGTTGGGGTTGAGCAAGGCGTGGTCAATGGCGCGACCGGCCTTTTTGAGGATCGCTTCGGTGCCGTGGACCCGCCATTCGAGGTCGCCGATCGCAGCGATACTGAACGGGTCCTGCCAGCCGTGATCCTGCCCACTGTCGATCCATGGCCGGGCTTCGCGGGCGTAGCGTTTGGTTTCTTCCAGGGCGCCGACGGCAATGCCGGTGTCCACGGCCGCCTGAATGATTTGTGAAATCGGGCCGTCGGCCGTGGGTTCGTCAAAGGCCTTGTGGGCCGGGATCACAGCACTGAGCGGGACCTTCACCGCGTTCAGGGTGACACCGCCGCTGGCCGTGGTGCGCTGGCCGAAACCGTCCCAGCTGTCGATGACGGTCAAGCCGGGGGTATCGATGAAGGCGATGAAGGCCTTGTTCTCTTCATTGACCGCCACCGCTGGCACGATGTGCGCGAACAAGGCGCCGGTGCAGTAGAACTTTTCGCCATCGATTTGCGCGGTGTCTTTATCGAAACGGATACGAGTTTCAAAAGCACCGGCGTTTTTGCTTTTGGATTCGGAGAAGGCGTTGCCGAAACGGTAGCCCTGCAGGACTTTGTCGAAGTAGTAACGCTTCTGCTCCTCGGTGGCGGTTTGCAGCAGGATGTCGAGCACCCCGAGATGGTTTTGCGGGATCTGACCCAGGGACGAATCGGCAGCGGAAATGATCTTGATGACCTCAGCGACGGTCACGTAGGAAACGCCGGCGCCGCCGTATTCCTTGGGAACGGTGATGCCCCAGAGGCCGCTGGCGGAAAACTCGTCGAGCTCGGCGACTGGCAGGCGTCGCTCGCGGTCGCGGACACTGGCCTCGATGGCGAAGCGTGCGGCGAGCTTATGGGCGACGGCAATCGCCTCGGCGTCCGAGCGGATCACATGGGCGGTGCGAAGGTGTTGGGCAGAGGCTGTCATGGGCCGACTCCGGGATCTGGTGAATGCGCCAGAGCTTTTGCAGGAGTCGTGCCTGAAACTAAATCACTTTATTTTCAATAGGTTAAAGAATTATCCGAGAAAGGCTCGCAGCTTTAAAACAGCAAAGTGTCTATCCAGTGTTGATCCGCAAACAGTTAGATCACCACATTTCGCACAAACCGAGCCGCCCCCGGCCCATCGTTGCGATAGGCGTGGGGCTGATTGCTGGCGAACATGTAGAACTGGCCGGCAGCAATCTCATGCGGTGTATCGCCCAGCATCAGCGTCAGGCAGCCTTCAAACACATAGATCTGCTCACTCCAGCCCTCCGCGTCCGGTTGCGACGGATAAATCTCCCCCGGTTGCAGGCACCACTCCCATTGTTCCACCTCGCGGGTAGCCGTGGCTTTGGACAGTAAAACGGCTTTGCTGCCAGGAATATTCCCGGCCCAGGCCACTTCATTGATGCGGCTCGGGTCGCGGGCATCCGGGGCCTGGATCAGGTCGCTGAATGCGACGTTCAGCGCTTCGGCCACACGGTCGAGGGTGGTCAGGCTGACGTTCTTCTCACCGGCCTCGATGGCCACCAGCATCCGGCGGCTGACCCCGGACTTTTCGGCCAGCGCGATCTGACTCATGTCGGCGGCATGGCGCAAGCGTCGAACGTTCTGGCTGACGTGCTGGAGGACCGAAGCCCGCTGCGTGGAATCTTTGTGCACTATATTGCTCACTTGATGGGGTTGGGCAGTATACTGCGCAACATTCGGCGCATTGTGCGTCCCCCTCAGGTAGCGCGCAAGGTCATGACGTCGGTGAATACCCCTCACACTTCCTCCCGTTTCTCGCGGTTCAGCAAGGCCGAGTGCGTGCTGGTGCTGATCACCATGGTCTGGGGCGGCACCTTCTTGCTGGTGCAGCATGCGATGACCGTCAGCGGGCCGATGTTCTTCGTCGGTCTGCGCTTTGCCGCGGCGGCGATCATTGTTGCGCTGTTTTCGTGGCGTCATCTGCGGGAGCTGACGCTGTTTGAACTCAAGGCCGGGGCCTTTATCGGCGTGGCGATCATGCTTGGCTATGGATTGCAGACCGTCGGGTTGCAGAGCATTCCCAGCAGTCAGTCGGCGTTTATTACCGCGTTGTACGTGCCCTTCGTGCCGTTGCTGCAATGGCTGGTGCTGGGGCGGCGTCCGGGGTTGATGCCGAGCATCGGGATCATGTTGGCGTTTACCGGGTTGATGTTGCTATCGGGACCGGCCGGCGCTTCGTTCAATTTCAGCCCGGGCGAAATCGCCACATTGATCAGCGCCGTAGCGATAGCGGCGGAGATCATTCTGATCAGTACGTATGCCGGCCAGGTCGATGTGCGTCGGGTGACGGTGGTGCAATTGGCGGTCACCTCGGTGCTGGCATTTTTGATGGTGGTACCGACTCAGGAAAGGATTCCGGACTTCTCCTGGCTGCTGTTATGCAGCGCGCTGGGATTGGGCGCGGCCAGTGCGGCGATTCAAGTGGCGATGAACTGGGCGCAGAAGAGTGTTTCGCCGACCCGGGCGACGTTGATCTATGCCGGTGAGCCGGTGTGGGCCGGGATTGTCGGGCGGATCGCGGGTGAGCGGTTGCCGGCCATTGCGCTGGTGGGCGCGGGGTTGATTGTGGCGGCGGTGATTGTCAGTGAGTTGAAGACCAAGGGTAAGGCTGCTGCGTCTGAGGAAGAGTTGGGGCGGGAAACGCAGGGTTAAGCCGCACTATCTGTGGCGCCTGATAGATAGCCTTCGCGAGCAAGCCCGCTCCCACATGGGTTCTGTGTTGTACCGCAATGGTGTGAACACAACTGGACCCTGTGGGAGCGGGCTTGCTCGCGAAGGGGCCAGACCTGCTGAAAACAGACCATTGAAACAATGTGAATCAGGTTTTTTCCGTCTACTTTATAGGATTCTGCGACAGCTTGGCGTTTGGTGATCCGGGAGCTGGCACGTATGATGCTTCACAAACTTCCGCAGATTAGAAGCCTATGTCCCTGATAGTTCTACTGCTTCTGCCTTTTATCGGCAGCTGTCTGGCAGCCTTGCTGCCGCACAACGCGCGAAACACCGAATCTTTGTTGGCTGGCCTGGTTGCCTTGATAGGCACTGTTCAGGTCGCCCTCTTGTACCCGCAAATCGCCGATGGCAGCGTGATCCGCGAAGAGTTTGTCTGGTTGCCCAGCCTGGGCCTGAACTTTGTCCTGCGCATGGACGGTTTCGCCTGGCTATTCTCGATGCTGGTGCTGGGCATCGGCACGCTGGTTTCGTTGTACGCCCGCTACTACATGTCGCCGGACGATCCGGTGCCGCGGTTCTTCGCGTTTTTCCTGGCGTTCATGGGCGCCATGCTCGGGCTGGTGATCTCCGGCAACCTGATCCAGATCGTGTTTTTCTGGGAGCTGACCAGCCTCTTTTCATTCCTGTTGATCGGTTACTGGCACCACCGCGCCGATGCGCGACGCGGTGCTTATATGGCGCTGATGGTCACCGGCGCAGGCGGTTTGTGTCTGCTGGCGGGGGTCATGCTGCTCGGCCATGTGGTCGGCAGCTATGACCTGGACAAGGTCCTGGCCGCCGGCGATCTGATTCGCGCGCACGCCCTCTACCCTATTCTGCTCCCCCTGATCCTGATCGGCGCCCTGAGCAAAAGCGCACAATTCCCCTTCCACTTCTGGCTGCCTCACGCGATGGCGGCGCCGACACCGGTTTCGGCTTATCTGCACTCGGCGACCATGGTCAAGGCCGGGGTGTTTCTCCTCGCACGACTGTGGCCGTCGCTGTCCGGCAGTGAAGAATGGTTCTACATCGTCAGCGGCGCCGGTGCCTGCACCCTGTTGCTCGGTGCGTATTGCGCGATGTTCCAGAACGATCTCAAGGGTTTGCTGGCCTATTCGACCATCAGTCACCTGGGCCTGATCACCCTGCTGCTGGGCCTGAACAGTCCGCTGGCCGCTGTGGCCGCGGTGTTTCACATTCTCAACCACGCTACGTTCAAGGCTTCGCTGTTCATGGCCGCAGGGATCATCGACCACGAAAGCGGCACCCGGGACATTCGCAAGCTCAGCGGCTTGATCAAGCTGATCCCGTTCACCGCCACCCTGGCCATGGTCGCCAGCGCTTCCATGGCCGGTGTGCCGCTGCTCAACGGCTTCCTCTCCAAAGAGATGTTCTTCGCCGAAACCGTGTTCATCAATGCCACGGCCTGGATCGAGATGACGCTGCCCATCGTCGCGACCATCGCCGGGACCTTCAGCGTCGCCTACTCACTGCGCTTTACCGTCGACGTGTTCTTCGGCCCGACCGCCACCGACCTGCCGCACACCCCGCACGAGCCGCCACGCTGGATGCGCGCGCCGGTGGAGTTGTTGGTATTCGCCTGCCTGGTCGTGGGGATTTTCCCGGCGCAGGTGGTCGGCCCGTTGCTGGCCGCGGCCGCCCTGCCGGTGGTGGGCGGCACCTTGCCTGAATACAGCCTGGCGATCTGGCACGGCTGGAACGCGCCGATGATCATGAGCCTGATCGCCATGTCCTGCGGCATCGTGCTTTATCTGCTGTTGCGCAATCAGCTCAAACACGGGCGTTTCAAGTACCCGCCGATCATTGGCCGGTTCAACGGCAAGCGCCTGTTCGAACGCAGCCTGGTGATCATGATGCGCCTGGCCCGTCGTCTCGAGCGGAGGATCAGCACCAAGCGCCTGCAAACCCAATTGTTCCTGGTGGTGCTCGCGGCCGTGTTGGCCGGGTTGATCCCGATGCTCCACAGCAGCCTGAGCTGGGGCGACCGGCCGAAGATTCCGGGTTCGATTGTGTTCGTGACCCTCTGGCTGCTGGCGATTGCCTGCGCCCTCGGCGCGGCGTGGCAGGCCAAGTATCACCGGCTCGCAGCCCTGACCATGGTCAGCGTCTGTGGCCTGATGACCTGCGTGACCTTTGTCTGGTTCTCGGCGCCGGACCTGGCGCTGACGCAATTGGCGGTGGAAGTGGTGACGACAGTGTTGATCCTCCTCGGTCTGCGTTGGTTGCCGCGCCGAATCGAAGAGGTCTCGCCGCTGCCGAGCACCCTGCGCAAGGCACGCATCCGCCGTATCCGCGACTTGCTGTTGTCGACCGTGGTCGGCGGCGGCATGGCATTGCTTTCGTACGCGATGCTGACGCGCCAGACACCGAATCACATTTCGTCGTTCTACCTCAGCCGTGCCCTGCCCGAAGGCGGCGGCAGCAACGTGGTCAACGTGATGCTGGTGGACTTCCGCGGCTTCGACACCCTCGGTGAAATTACCGTGCTGGTGGCCGTGGCCCTGACCGTATTCGCCCTGCTCCGACGCTTCCGACCGCCGAAAGAAAGCCTGCAGTTGCCCGCCCAGCAACGTCTGCTGGCACCCGACGTGGTCACCGACCTGGTCAACCCGCGTCACGCCAGCGATACCGCGCTCGGTTTCATGATGTTGCCGGCGGTGCTGGTGCGCCTGCTGTTGCCGATTGCGTTTGTGGTATCGGTCTACCTGTTCATGCGCGGCCACAATCAACCGGGCGGCGGCTTTGTCGCAGGGTTGGTGATGTCGGTGGCGTTCATCCTGCAATACATGGTCGCCGGCACCCAGTGGGTCGAGGCGCAAATGAGCCTGCGACCACTGCGCTGGATGGGCACCGGGTTGTTGTTCGCTACGGTCACCGGGCTTGGGGCGATGGCGGTCGGTTATCCGTTCCTGACCACCCACACCTGGCATCTGGACCTGCCGGTGTTGGGCGATATTCACATTGCCAGTGCGCTGTTCTTCGACATCGGCGTGTACGCCGTGGTGGTCGGTTCGACCCTGTTGATCCTCACCGCCCTCGCTCACCAATCGGTACGCGGTCACAAGACCGCTGCCCTGCCTAGAGCCGTCGCCACGCAAGGAGCCGTCTGATGGAAGAAGTCATCGCAATCGCCATTGGCGTATTGGCGGCGTCCGGGGTCTGGCTGATCCTGCGGCCACGGACGTTTCAGGTGGTGATGGGCCTGTGCCTGCTGTCCTACGGCGTCAACCTGTTCATCTTCAGCATGGGCAGCCTGTTTATCGGCAAGGAGCCGATCATCAAGGACGGCGTGCCGCAAGACCTGTTGCACTACACCGATCCGCTGCCGCAAGCGCTGGTGCTGACCGCGATCGTCATCAGCTTCGCCATGACCGCGCTGTTTCTGGTGGTGCTGCTGGCCTCCCGGGGCCTGACCGGTACCGACCATGTGGATGGCCGGGAGCCTAAAGAATGAATCTGATGCCGCACCTGATCGCTGCACCGATTCTGCTGCCGCTGCTGACCGCCGCCGTGATGCTGATGCTGGGCGAGAAACACCGGCCGTTAAAAGCCAAGATCAACCTGCTCTCCAGTCTGCTTGGGCTGAGCATTGCCGTGCTGTTGCTGCAATGGACTCAGGAGACTGGCGTCCCCGGTTCCATCGGCGTGTACCTGCCGGGCAACTGGCAGGTGCCGTTCGGTATCGTGCTGGTGGTCGATCGTCTGTCGGCGCTGATGCTGGTGCTGACCGGGATCATCGGCGTCAGCGCCCTGCTGTTCGCCATGGCCCGTTGGGA
The DNA here is from genome assembly GCF_039888995.1 of Pseudomonas rossensis. Lineage (NCBI taxonomy): Bacteria > Pseudomonadati > Pseudomonadota > Gammaproteobacteria > Pseudomonadales > Pseudomonadaceae > Pseudomonas > Pseudomonas rossensis. Next base: position 17,861 of record NZ_JBBWCB010000072.1, read on the forward strand.
CGGCGCCGGCTCGAGTTTCCACGCGCTGTTCCAGATCCAGATGATGGGGCTTTACGGCGCGTTCCTGACGGCGGACCTGTTCAACCTGTTTGTGTTTTTTGAAGTGCTGCTGGCGGCCTCTTACGGCCTGATGCTCCACGGTTCGGGTCGGTCGCGGGTGTCGGCGGGGCTGCATTACATCTCGATCAACCTGCTGGCCTCGTCACTGTTCTTGATCGGCGCGGCGCTGATCTACGGCGTCACCGGCACCCTGAACATGGCCGATCTGGCGCTGAAGATCCCGCTGGTGCCCGAGGCTGATCGAGGCCTGCTGCATGCCGGCGCGGGAATTCTCGCGGTAGCGTTCCTGGCCAAGGCCGGAATGTGGCCGTTGAACTTCTGGCTGGTACCGGCGTATTCCTCGGCGAGCGCGCCGGTGGCGGCGATGTTCGCGATCATGACCAAGGTCGGCGTCTACACCTTGCTGCGCTTGTGGACCCTGCTGTTCTCCGGCCAGGCCGGTGCCTCGGCGTATTTTGGCGGCGACTGGCTGATCTACGGCGGCATGGCGACCATCGTCTGCGCCGCCGTCGCGATTCTCGCCGCACAACGACTGGAGCGTCTGGCCAGCCTGAGCATTCTGGTGTCCGCCGGGATTCTGCTGTCGGCCATCGGTTTCGCCCAGCCGAACCTGATCGGCGCGGCATTGTTCTATCTGGTCAGCTCGACCCTGGCGTTGAGCGCGTTGTTCCTGTTGGCCGAGTTGATCGAACGTTCGCGTTCGGCCAATGAAATGCCGTTATTCGATGACGGCGATCTGCTTCCTCGACCGATGGAATCTTTGCAGCCGCCCAAAGGCATCAACCTCGATGACGAGCAGAAAGCCGTGGTCGGCCAAGTGATTCCCTGGACCATGGCGTTCCTCGGGCTGAGCTTCATTGCTTGCGCGCTGCTGATCATCGGCATGCCGCCGCTCTCGGGATTCATTGGCAAACTCGGCCTGCTCAGCGCCCTGCTCAATCCGTTGGGCCTGGGCAATGGGAGCGATGAGCCGGTTTCCAATGCCGCGTGGGGCTTGCTCGCGTTGCTGATCCTCTCCGGGCTGGCGTCGTTGATCGCGTTCTCGCGCTTGGGCATCCAGCGGTTCTGGACACCCGAGGAGCGGCCGTCGCCGTTGCTGCGACGTTTCGAATGCGTGCCGATCATTGCGTTGCTGGGCTTGAGCATTGCGCTGACCTTCAAGGCCGAACCGCTGCTGCGCTACACCCAGGCGGCCGCCCAGGCCTTGAACAACCCGCAGCAATACGTGATGGCGGTGCTCGGTACCCGTGCGATTCCAAGCCCGGAAGCCAAAGCTGCGATCGCGGAGGTCAAACCATGAAGCGACTGTTTCCTGCTCCCTGGTTGTCGCTGGCGCTGTGGTTGTTGTGGCTGGTGCTGAACCTCTCGATGAGCCCCGGCAATCTGCTGCTGGGCGCGGTGCTGGGGTTTTGCGCGCCGCTGATGATGCGCAAGCTGCGACCGCTGCCGATCCGCATTCGTCGGCCGGGGGTGATTGTGCGTTTGTTCTTTCTGGTCGGTCGCGATGTGGTGGTGTCCAACCTCGCCGTGGCCTGGGGCGTGCTCAACGCCGGTCGCCGTCCACCGCGTTCGCGCTTCATCAAGGTGCCAATGGACTTGCGTGACGCCAACGGCCTGGCCGCGTTGTCGATGATCTGCACGGTGATTCCCGGCACCGTGTGGTCGGAACTGGCGCTGGATCGCAGCATTCTGTTACTGCACGTCTTCGATCTGGATGACGAAGCGCTGTTCATCCAGCACTTCAAGGCGACCTACGAGCGCCCCTTGATGGAGATCTTCGAATGAGCGCCTTGCTGTCAAACGCAATCCTGCTGAGCCTGTTTATCTTTTCGCTGGCGATGATTCTGACCCTGATCCGGCTGTTTAAGGGGCCGTCGGCCCAGGACCGGGTTCTGGCGCTGGATTACCTGTACATCATCGCGATGCTGATGATGCTGGCGCTGGGCATTCGTTATGCCAGTGACACTTACTTCGAGGCAGCGCTGCTGATTGCGCTGTTCGGTTTCGTCGGCTCGTTTGCCCTGGCGAAATTCCTGCTGCGTGGCGAGGTGATCGAATGAGCGCTGAACTGTCTTTGTGGGTGGAAATTCCGGTGGCGATCCTGCTGGTGCTCAGTAGTCTGTTTGCGCTGATCGGCGCGGTTGGACTGGTGCGGATGAAAGATTACTTCCAGCGCATGCATCCGCCGGCGCTGGCGTCGACCTTGGGCGCCTGGTGCGTGGCGTTGGCCTCAATCATTTATTTTTCGGCACTCAAGTCCGGGCCGGTGCTGCATGCCTGGCTGATTCCGATTCTGTTGTCGATTACGGTGCCGGTGACCACATTGCTGCTGGCGCGGGCGGCGCTGTTTCGCAAGCGCATGGCGGGGGATGATGTGCCGGCTGAGGTGAGCAGTCGGCGCACGGAGAGCGGGAGTTAAACGCGAAAAAGATCGCAGCCTCGTTTCACTCGACAGCTCCTACAGGGGAATGCATAACCCATGTAGGAGCTGTCGAGTGAAACGAGGCTGCGATCTTTTGATCTTGCATTACCTCAGATCAAATCCAGGCAACGGCCAACAACCCCGCCCCCAGCACCACGCACAACGGCGAATACGCCCAGGTGTCGAGCCGGGCAAACTTCGAATCCTTCACCTGCTTGAAGAACCCTATCAAATTCGAATCGCCGATCGCCCTGGCGAACATCAGCATCGCAATGGCGCTGATCACCCATTGCAGCGACCAGTGATGCACCGTCGGCAGATACAGGCCGACTCGCATGCACACCAGCATCGCAATCAGCAGTAACCCGACCGCCACCAGTAACGTGGCAAAGCCTGAAGGCTTGAAGGCCGGCCTGGGTTCTCCGCCGTCCTCTGCGGACACTCGCGGGACCGCCGCCTCGCTACCCAACTTGCCACCCGCCGCCCAATACAGGTGGATCAGGCTGATCAACAGAAAGATGGCAGCCATCCATTGCGCGATCAATAGGCTCATGTTCAGACTTCCAGCGTGAAATGTCGCAGCAGAATGAACTTCCTTGAACGATTTTGTAAGGGTATTCGTCATCGGCGATGATAAAGTGCCGCCCCATGAAACTCGCCCGAACTGATCGCACATTGATGGCCTGGATGCTTTATTGCTGCGTCCTGTTCAACGTGTTCGCCTGCAGTATCGGTCACGGGCAAATGGTCGGGATGCAGCTCAACGGCATCGGCGGCCAGTTCTGTACCGTCGACCCGGCCAGCCAGCTACCGGCCTCGTCGAACACCTCCGAAGACAAACTGCCGACCCTGTCCAAGGCCTTCGGCTGCCCGTTGTGCTCCACCGGCGGCATGGGCCCGGCGCTCAACTCCAGCCTGACCCTGGCTATCCTCCCGCAGCAACACAGTCCGCCCTTGGCCGTCGTCGCCAATGCTGACCTCCCTGCCCGCTTCACCTGGCCCTCGGCCAATCCTCGCGCTCCGCCTGCCGCCTGAATTTCTTCGCCTTTTCCGATCAGCTCACCTCGCCAACGCGTGGCGTTGGCGTGTGCGCTGTTTCCTAGTCAAGCATTCAGGATTCATCGATGAAACGCATTCCTTTACTGGCAAGCCTGTTCGGCTGCCTGTCTGTAAACGCTTGGGCGCAATCCACAATCGACCTCGCGCCCATCACCATTGATGGCGAAGCGGCGGCTGAGCCGGGGCTGAGTCTGGATCAGTCCAGCGGCATGGCGTCGCGGCTTGGCCTGAGCGTGCGCGAAACCCCCGCCTCGGTAGCCGTGGCCAACCGCAACGACATCGAGCGCCACGGCGCGCAGAACTTTCAGGACGCCGCCAATACCTTGCCGGGCGTCAATGCCAGCGCACCGCCGGGTTTCGGTGGGTTCGTCTCCTATCGCGGATTCACCAGCAGCCAGATCACCCAGATGTTCAACGGCGTCAATGTCTCCGGCGGCCTCGCCCGGCCAGTAGACGCCTGGATCTATGATCGCGTGGAGCTGGTGGGCGGCCCGTCATCGCTGATCAATGGTGCTGGCTCAGTGGGCGGTTCGCTGAACTACGTGACCAAACTGGCGACGCGTGAAGAGCAAGCCATCGAAGGCCGGGGCAGTTACGGCAGCTACGACACCACCGAGACCGCGTTCGGTCTCAACCACGCCCTGAGCGATGCCAGCGCGGACGTGCAGCACTACGCGCGGCTCGACGTCAGCCACAACACCGGCAACGGCTACATCGACCGTCAGGAGCGTGATGCGTGGAGCGTGGCGTTCTCGCTGCTCAGCGACCTGACGCCCAACCTGTCCCACACCCTGGCCCTGGAATATCAGGATGAACACGAAGACAGTCCTTACTGGGGCACACCGGTGCTTAACCCCAAGGCCGGCGAATTGAAAATCGACAAACACAACCGATTCAACAACTACAACGTCGAGGACGGCCGCTACGAGCAACGCACGATTTGGGTTCGCTCGATCATCGACTACCGGATCAACGACAGCACCACCCTGCGCAACACCCTTTACCACCTCGACAGCCAGCGCGATTACCGCAACCTGGAAACCTACCAGTACAACGCCGACAACAGTGCGGTGAATCGCTCCACTGCCTATCAGGTCCGGCATCAGGGCGAGCAGAACGGCAACCAGTTCGAACTGCGCCACGACAACACGTTGTTCGGGCTGGACACGACCTGGTCCGGCGGCTTCGAGTACAAGGTCAACCAGACCACCAAGTCGCCGCTGAACGTCAAAGGTGCCAGCACCGTCGATCCGAACAACTTTGCGCCAGGGCACTTCTATGACATCCCGGGCATCCTACCGGGCTTTGTCAGCGACAAGACTGATGAAGTCACGACCAAAGCCCTGTTTGCCGAGAACCGTTTGGCACTCACCGACAAACTCGCGCTGCTGACCGGCCTGCGTTACGACGAAATCGACCTGGACGTGACCAACCACCGGGTCGTGACCGCCAGCAATCCCCGGCACCTCAAGCGCAGCTGGGAGCCGGTGACCGGTCGGGTCGGCCTGACTTACCAATTCATTCCCGACGCCAACGTCTACGTGCAATACAGCACCGCTGCCGAACAGCCCAACGGCACGCAAGACTTCGACGTGTCCACCGGCAAGCAATGGGAAGTCGGCAGTAAATTCGACTATCCGAACGGCCGCGGCTCGGCGACGGTGGCGGCTTACACGATCGAGCGAAAGGACTTCGCAGTCACCGATCCGCTGGATCCGACCAGCAGCATTCCCGTGGGTCAACAGACGTCCAAAGGGATCGAACTGGCCAGTTCGTTCAGGATCACCGACAAGCTGTTGGCCGAAGGCAACTTCGCCTGGGTCGACGCGCAGTACGACGAATTCAACGAGAAGAATGCGGCGGGTGTCGTGGTTTCACGCAAAGGCAACACACCGACCAACGTGCCGGACCGGGTCGGCAATCTGTGGCTGACCTATGACTTCGCGCCGCAATGGCAGGGTGGTGTCGATGCGCGGTATGTGGCCTCGGTGTTTGCCGACAGCGCCAACACCCTGACCGTGCCTTCATACACGCTCTACGGAACGTTCCTCAGCTACAAGGTCGATCAACACACCACCGTCACCGGCCGGGTGCGCAACCTGACCAATGAGGTGTATGCCGAATTTGTCCATGTGTCACCGGCGTATTACCTCGGTACGCCGCGCACCTTCGAGTTGGCGGTGCAGACCCGGTTCTAAAAGCATCGCGAGCAAGCTCGCTCCCACAAGGGATCTCCTGTGTACACAAACTCTGTGAACGACATAGATCAAATGTGGGAGCGAGCTTGCTCGCGATAGCGGTAATCGGCACAACACAACCTTCCAACCAACCCGCTCACTTCAACCCGGCGGAGACTTTATCCGCCACTTCCTTGGGCACCCAGGCCTGCCACACGTCCGGGTGCGCCTTCATGAACGCCTCCGCCGCTTGACGTGGCGGGGTATGTTTTTCGCTCATCTCGGCCAGCGCCTTGTTCAATGGATCGATTGGCAACTCGACCTTGCTGAAGAACTCGGCAATCTGCGGATACTGTTTCTGGAATGGCGTGGACACGCCAATGGACAGCTTCGAGGGCAGCGAGCGAGTCGGTTTCGGATTCGGGTTGTCGGCGTCGGTCAGGGTTTTCCAGGCATCGGCGTCGAACGGCGGCTCTTCCAGCTGAATCAGTTTGAAGCGGCCGAGCAACGGCGTAGGCGACCAATAATAGAACAGCACCGGTTTGCCACGCCGAATCGAAGAACTGATCTCCGCATCCAGCGCTGCGCCGGAACCGCTGCGGAAATTCACATAACTGTCGTCCAGCCCATACGCCTTGAGTTTCTGTTTGTTGACCACTTCCGACGTCCAGCCGATCGGGCTGTTGAGGAAGCGCCCCTTGCCCGGGGTTTCCGGGTCGCGGAACACGTCCTTGTATTTCGGCAGGTCGCTGACACTGCGCAGGCCCGGCGCCAGCGGCTTGATGCCTTTCGCCGGGTCGCCTTTGATCACGTATTCGGGCACCCACCAACCCTCGGTGGCGCCCTTGACTGTATCGCCGAGACTCGCGACTTTGCCTTCGGCCTCAGCCTTGACCCAGACCGGACTGCGACCGGCCCACTCTTCGCCAATGACCTGAATGTCATTGTTGGCCAGTGCGGTCTCCAGGGTGATGGTCGTCCCCGGCAAGGTATCGGTCGGCAGCCCGTAGCCCTTCTCGACGATGATCCGCAGGATATCGGTAATCAGGCTGCCGCTTTCCCAGTTCAGGTCGGCGAAGTGGATCGGCGCCTGGGCAGCGAACACCGGAACGGGTGAAGCCAACAATCCGAAAGTGGCCAGGGTAGCGGCCAGCAACCGTCGAAATCCGTTCATGCTTTTGCACCTCGTGCTGTTCACAGCAATAGCAGGATGGCCTGGCAGAAGACCGCAAAGCCTCTGAATACTCAGTCAACTGACTGTAGTAGAGGTTCCTGCTTTCGAGGGAGATCAATCAGTTTTCGGGAGGTTCCTGCAAGCGCGCCAACGCTCTTCGTACCATGCTGGCGTACTCCGCCGGGCGCAACGTATAGATCTGTGACGCCACCCAACCCAGCCATGCACCTTGCAAAACAGCCTTCTGGTCGAACAGCCGCTGGGCTTCGGCTTGCGCACTGGCCTGGTTCTGTTCGTGGAAGTCGGCGCGGGTCAGGGTCATTATTCGCTGGCCTTGAAGGTGATCAGTTCACCTTTGCGCCACTTGGCAGCCTTGGCGGTCACGGCTTTCAGGGTTTTGGTCAGACCTTCCTGCAACTGTTGGTGAGCGGCGAACACCATCACTACGCTATGACCTTCCTTGAACACGACCCCGTGGCCATCCGCGGTGGTGACGAAGGCATAATCACCCAGGCCGTAAACCGTCAGTTTGATTTCGCGGAACTTGATGTCCAGCTTGCCGCCTTCGCGACTGGGCAATACAGAGGCGCTGAAATGATCGCCGACCTTGAGTTTAAGCCCTGGTTTGTCATCAACCACCAGCGCCTCTTCGGTGTCGATCTCGGCAATATAAATGCCTTCAGCGTTCTGTTCGGTGATGTAAACAAAACGTGACTGGAACTGTTTAACCAGCTTTGCGCGCAAATCACCCAGCACGAACAAAGCATGCATATCGAGATTACTTACTGCCAAGGAAACATCCCCACATCTGAAAATGATGCTGCACGCAGGAAAACAGCGCACAGCAGAAAAAAGCGGCAATGCCGAAAGTGTAGCCAAATGACCCGGGTTGAAATCCTGAAACGAGCAGAGGGCTCATCCATCGCGAGGCTTGAGAAGACTACTGGAACAACACTCACGTCGTCTTGCCTGGCGTTCGTCAGAGGTTGAAGGAAAAAGCCCTTCCGACGGCCAGAAAAACGGGACTACCAACTTTAGGGAAAAAGCTCTTTAAAAAAAGCACTTTTCCGACATATCGCCAGCAAAAAATTGCTTTAGATGAACATCGATCGCCAAACACTGACGGTGATTCTAGAGCAGCGATGCTCATCGAGACTACCCAAAACCACGTACACACGTCGGTAAAACAACGAAAAGGACTTCATATGTGCACGCTGACACATTTTGCTCACCCTCAGGCGCCTGACACGAACAGCTCGACGACACTGCACCCAGGGATGTTTCAACCGCATGAATACTACCCTGTAGAGCTTGCCCGGCCACGTTTTCAGGTCATTCTGGCTGGCAATGCCTTTTTTCATATCAAGGAAATTTCCACCGGCCGCGTCAGAGGTTTCCGCGGCAATCATAACGAAGCCTGCGCCCTTGCCCGCTCGCTCGAGTTACGCGGTTGACGGTCCCGCCCGTTCATTTCAATAGACGCTTCGTCATGCCGGCGACTTAACTCAGCCGCCGGCATGCAACTACTGCCATACTGCCCGACCAATGAAACCCGTCCCCAGGGTGGGCGGCGTTCAAAACAACAGAATATTTCAAGGGAAGGCTGCTACGTGACGGAATTTGATATCGGTGAATTTTTTATCCGGGGCGAAGCCAGAGAAGTCGAAGGCGAATTCCAGGCAGTCATTATCATGCGCGCCAAACCACCGCTGACCACCGTGACATATCACCAGGTCGAGAAAGATCGCTGGTTCAAGACCTCGGACGTCGCCGCCATTGCCGCCCAGGATGCCGCCAAGGCGCTGAAGGTTGCCGTCGATGAAGGTGCATTGAAAGCCTGATAGTCGGTTTGCAGTCTATGCTCACTTCTGCTTTTGAACATCGCCATCGAACTCCTGAAGCGCGGCTCTCTCAGATGTACTGAAGCCGCCCCTCAGATCTCGCACTCGACGCGACCCGCAAGGAGATGAACATGGATTCACCGACACACGACTTGAAAGGTTTGTTCGACCAACTCGGTCTGGACTCCAGCGAGAAGGCCATCGACGATTTCATTGCCAGTCATTCCCCCCTGGCCGACGACAAAAAACTCATCGATGCCGAGTTCTGGACTCCGCAGCAAGCCGGCTTCCTGAAAGAACAATTGCGTGAAGACGCCGATTGGGCGCGGGTGGTCGACGACCTGAACCTGCGCATGCATCAGATCCACTAGCCTGCATCTGTAGGAGCTGTCGAGTGCAACGAGGCTGCGATCTTTTGATGTTTTAAAAGCGAAGATCAAAAGATCGCAGCCTCGTTGCACTCGACAGCTCCTACAGGGAGAGGCCTCAACGAGGGCTTTGCGGCTTGTAACCCAATCGCAGACCACCCCAATGTCGGCCCTTGAGCATGATGGGCACCGAGAGGTCGTGCATCAGCTCACCGGTGTCGCGGGTGTAGGTTTGCAGCAGTACGGCCTGCTGATGGCTGCCACAGCGGATCCCGGTGCGGTCGGCGAATTTGCGTTTAGTGCGGTTTTGCAAGGTATCGACCTGCGCATCACCGGTCAGTGGTTGGCTGAAGACCTTGTTGTGGGTCGGTACATAGCCCTGCTGCGTACAGGCGATGGCGAACACCAGGCCTTCATGACGCGGCAACAAGGGTTCCTGGATCGCCGGCAAGACCTGATCGGCGTAGCGATCGAAGCGGGTCTGGTATTTGGCCGGGCTGGTGTTGGGAATGGTTTGGTAATTGCGGTCAAACAGGTCATCGAGGCTCACGCGGCCCTCGTCGATATCCGCTTCAAAGCGCGCCGCGATCTGACTCGCGCCTTCGCGGGCAAGGTCATAAATCCGTTGGTGGTAGTCATCCAGCCCGACTTCGGCGAGGCGTTCGCTGATGGTTTCGGCCTGACCTTCCATTTGCACGGCGGCCTGGGCCAGGCGCTGGGTCTGTTGGTCGCTGATCGCCAGGTCGCTGCGCATCTGTTCGATGGCGTGAAACAGGCTATCGAGTTGTTCGCGGTTGGTGTCAGCGCCCCTGGCGATTTCCCCGACCTGGCTTTCGACGCCAGCGGCCAGACGCGCAATGTTCTCCAGGTGCTGACCGGTGTGCTCGACCTGCTCGACACCGGTGTCGAGGTCGCTGGACAGTTGACGGATCTGCTCCACCACTTGCGCGGTGCGTTGCTGAATATCAGCGACCATTTCCCCGACTTCGCCAGTGGCTGTCGCCGTGCGCGCGGCCAGACCTCGAACCTCATCGGCCACCACCGCAAATCCGCGACCATGCTCCCCGGCCCGCGCCGCCTCGATAGCCGCGTTCAAGGCCAGCAGATTGGTCTGGCTGGCGATGGACTGGATCACCAGGGTGACCCGTTGGATATCGTCACTGCGCAGGCTCAGGGCTTCGATCAGTTCACGGCTGTTACTGGCGCGCTGACTGAGTTGATGCATACGGGCGATGGACTCGATCAGCTCCGTGCGCCCTGCCGCGCTACTCCGATGAGCCTCGCTGGCCGCACTGAGCGCTTCCCGGCTGAGTGTCGAGGTGGCTTGTTCGGTAGCGATCATCACTTCGGCGTTGCTGACAATCTGCGCCGCGGCACCGAGCTGCGATTGCAGTTTGTCTGCCAGTTGCTTGACCGAAAAGGCCACACCGGCGGCAGACAACGCGTTATGACTGGTGGTGTAGGAAAGATCGCGAGTCAACTCGGCAATCGCGCTGGCGCTGTCGACGGGGGTTGCCTCAGGGATGGCGCGCGAGCGCAAGCGAGGTAGCCAGATAACCAGCACCGCCAATGGCAGGCCAAGGTAAAGCGACCAGCCCCCCAGCGTCATACCGCACAACAAGAGCATCAGGGCGATGCTTTGCAGGGTCGGTGTCAGCCAAAGGTTTCTTGGCAAAAGCACGGGTGCAGGCACTGCCGCAACCAGCGATCCGTCTCGCGTCATCTTCGTCACCCCACGAATAATTCTAATTGTTGTATCGGCATTAAACGCCACTACAAGGCCATTATCTATGGTCCATTAGTAGTGGGCGTTGCAGCAGATCAATAGAAGTGCACGGGTTTTTCGCAGACGAAAAAAAGCATCGCGGGCAAGCCTCACTCCTGTAGGAGCAAGACTTGCCCGCGATGCGGGCATTACGAAATCAGGCCTGACGCTGGTGCTTGTCGATCTGTTCGTGACGCTCTTGAGCTTCGATGCAGTATTTGGTGGTCGGGCTGATCAGCAGGCGCTTCAGGCCAATGGCCTCGCCGCTGTCGTCGCACCAGCCGAAGCTGTCTTCTTTGATGCGTTCCAGAGCCTGTTCCAACTGAGGCAGCATGCGCTGGTCGCGATCGATCGCGTTCACCAGCCAGGTGCGCTCTTCTTCAACAGAAGCAGCGTCGGCCGGATCGGCCGGGGTGTCCAGGCTTTCGATGGCGATGCGGTTCTGTTCGATGCGCTCATGGGTTTCGACTTTCATGTTCTGCAACAGCTCAGAGAAAAAAGCATGTTGCTCGGCATTCATGTAGTCATCCGCCGGCATGGCCAGCAACTTGTCCTTTGTCATTGATATCTCTATAAAAAAACGTGCATTAAGGCGAATTAGGGAGCGTTCCGGCGGACCTGGGTCGGCCATCGGAACGGCGCCGTTTAATTCCAAGCGCCACCCGGCACTCAATTTACGAGGGGCGGCAGTCTAAGGCCGACTTGAGGCCTCAGCAACTGAAAAGACAGCGAATTTGTCCGACAAAGCCCTGAAAGTGCTCTACGGCAGCCTTTGCGGTGGTTATCGGAGTGCGTTTATAGCAAGAAATTCAAACACGCGGCTGTATATAGAAGACAAATGGTTGCGCCACGCGGGACAGGCGTGGCGCATTGGCTGCTTTATCTGAGGCTCAGCGCTTGAGTTTGCGCTTGTTGCGGTACTGATCGATGACCACTGCCACCACGATGATCAGGCCTTTGATGATGTCCTGAATGTAAGCATCGACGCCGACGAAGGTGAAACCGCTGGCCATGACCCCGAGGATCAGTGCGCCGATGACCGTGCCGGTGATGCGCCCTACGCCACCGGCCAGGCTGGTGCCGCCGATCACGGCCGCGGCAATCGCGTCCAGCTCATAAGACATGCCCATCCCGGCCTGCCCGGTCGCGGCCCGTGCCGACGCCACCACACCCGCCAGGCCTGCCAGCAACCCGGCGATGCTGTAGACGATCACCAGATGCCGCTTGACGTTGATCCCCGAGGTACGCGCCGCCTGCATGTTGCCGCCGATGGCGTAGGTGTATTTGCCGTACTTGGTGTAACGCAGGGC
>NZ_JBBWCB010000073.1:0-29886 GCF_039888995.1 Pseudomonas rossensis
GTTGCAGCGCATAGAAGGTCCGCCCTCCCGCCCCTGTCCCACCCAACGCAAGGGTTTTCCAGGCACTGTTGAGCTGGGCATCGAATACGCCCACCTGGCCGTCCACCAGAAACTTGTGGCTCACCCCGTTTATGTAAGTGGGGTCGGCGACGTAGCGCAGTGACGGCAACACACTGGACGGCATAAAAGCGTAACGCCGTGCGCCGTTTGACGTGTTGATGACGTTTACAAAGCCGTCGTTGGCGTTCACCACGAGGCTGGCGTTCATGCTTGCCGCTTTGGTTGCCAGATAGGTGCTGTAAGTCGTGTCGCCGGACAGATCGGACGCGGTTTTATCCGTGGGCGATGCCAGGGCCAACGGCGAATTGATGATGTCGCCAAGCAGCACACTGCGCACCTTCAGGCCGGCCTTATTGGTGCCCTTGCTCCACTCCACCAGATCGCTGCCGGTGATACCGATGGGCAAACTCTGGCCAAGAGATGCTTGCTGTGCAGGGGAAAAATTGGCGTAGGTCAGCGTCACGGCCGCATTGGTCAGTGTGTTCCAGGATTGATAGGTCGGCGCCGTGGCACCGGGCACGATGGCGGTATCAGTGGTCCATAACACCGAGGCGGTGTTGACCGCGCCAGCGGAGGTAAGTCCGTAGGACTTGATCGTGCCGCGCCAATCCTTGGGATCGAAACTGGTCTGAAAGTAACTCGAACCGCTGGCCACAGTGGTCCCGCTGGCGACGCCACTGCCGCCGGAGCCGGCCTTGGAGGTGATGTCGCTCAGGGCGGACGAGAGTGCGCTGTTGAGGCCTGCACTGTCGGTCGCCTGGTAATACTTGCCCTGCCCGTAAGTCGCCGCGTCCGACAACATCTGGTTCGCAATGGCGAACCCCACGGTGTAGGTGTTCATGTTCTGTTTGGGAAAATCCACTGCGTCCCAGCTTTTGCTCGCAGAATCGGTGCCGGTCGTGCGCATGTCGATGTCGAAGGCGAACTTGGCGATGTCATCCAGGTACAGAGTGTCGCCCTCATCGTCGCCGAAGCGGTTGGCGCCATCGTTACTGCTGATACCGTCCCAGTTCGGTAACTGGCTGCCACCCAGCGGATCGCCGGTGGGAAAGGTTCGGTCGTAGGTCGGCAGACCATCGGTAATCACCACCCCGTAATTTTTCTGGCAACGGTACTGAATCGGACTGGTATAGGTGGTGGGCGTCGAGTTGTTGTATGGCGCCATGCCACGGAAATAGCGGGTGATTTCGTAATAGGCTTCTGCCAGCGGTGTATTGGCTTCCGCGCTCAGTTCATTGATCGCGTCGATCAGTGCGTTGTAGTTGGTATTGGCCTGAGCCTGGGTCACTACGCCGCTGACCGCCGACATATCACTGACCGAACGGGCAATGTAACCGCCGTCATTCTTGTGGTTGCCGACCGACAGATTGAACGTCGACAGGCCGATGCGCAGCGCGCGGTTGCCGGCCACCAACATCTTGGAAACGTTGCGCGCCACGTTCATCCGGTAATCATTGGGGATCGAGCCATCGGTGAAATCCCGGTCGGAATTGTTGGCCAGGCTTATCAGATACGACAAGTATTTCGCCGAATAGCGAGTGTCCTCACCCCCTACCGGATCGGGAAGCTTCAGACAGAGTGAATCCAGACCGAGGAAACTGTTGTTATAAAAACCGTACCATCCTTTCGAACAGGTTCCCCGAGTCAAACTCGACAAGGAAATATTGCTATCGGTCATGTCAAGTTCCCGCCCTTTCAAGCACGAACCATTCGAGAGGCAAATAGTCACCGGAGTGCCCGCGATTGTCGGGTCGAAGCCTGCCGCCCAGATAATGTTGTTCATACTCCCCGAGTCGTCGAGTAACAGCATCACATTGGGTGCGACGGCGGCAGCGCTCAACAGCGGCGAATCCGAGGGCGTGAAGGCGTAAGTCGGCGCTGCGAGATAAAGGCTCAACACCGCGCCGCAGAACAACTGCAACAGCCGATGGCGCCAACCTGTGCGCGCCTCAATATTTCGCATAGATACTCTCCACCACACTGCGCGAGTTACCCGCGATGCCCACGGCGGTCACGCGGTACAGCGTTGTCGAGGTGTTGCTCGGCACATTCACGGCGGTCAGGGTTGTGCCGATGTTCTGCACCCCGTAAAAACCGCTGCCGGAGGCGATCCAGGTCACCCCCGAGGTGGAATTGAAGCCGGCGCCGGTGATTGTCGACGACTCGGCCGGTGGCGCGCATTGGGCAGTGCCGCTGCAGATCGGCAACGAATAGGTATCCAGTTGCACCGCGCTTTCACCTACGCGCAACGCCGACTCGGCGCCCTGGAACGACTGATTGCGCAAGGTCACGCTGGCCGCCATTTTTTCCTGCAGGGTGGCGTTTTGCATCGATGAAAGACCGATCAGTGTCAGCAACAGAAGAAACACCAGGCTAACCAGCAGCGCCATGCCACGCTGGGCGTGAGGGGGCACGGGAGAAATACTCATCTGCCCTCCCCTCATGGCAAGCGGTTGCGTAGAGCGGCAACCACGTTGAAGGTTTGATTGCCTACCCGGTTGTTCGGGTCGGTGAGGGTCAACGTCAGGCGAATACTACGGATGCGCGCCGGATCAGTGGGGTTGCTGCTGTAACTGGAGGCGGCCACATCAGTGGCGGAACTGGCGAGGCCGAAGCTCACGTTGAAGGCACTGACGTTGTTCACCAGCACCGCCTGAGTCGGCGTTCCGGTGCCGACCCCCATCTTCAGTTGATTGTTGCTGAAGCTGTAGATCAAGCGCCGGATCGGAAACGCCAGCTCGCCCGACGCCGGAACTCGGGCGCCCGTGTAGGCCGTTGCATTGTTCCGACAATCGGAAACCACCGTCCAGGTCGGTACCCCGCCACTGCCGCCGACATCCGCAGTCACCAGAGTCAGTTTGAGGTTGGCGTTATCCCAACTGATGGGCGTTGACTGGCTGGCATTGAAGTCCCCCGCCGAGCTTGAATCGGTGACCGCCCCCAGACATCCGAACATGCCGACCATGCGAATTTCCTGAATCATCTTGCTCAGCACGAAACGCGCATCTTCCTGCATGGAGCCAGCGGCGTTCTGGCTGACATAGGTGTTCTTGGCCGCGATGAAAATCTGCGCCACGCCCAGGACCACGACCAAACTCAACGCCAGGGCGATCAGTAACTCGATCAGGCCGAAACCTCTGTTGGTCTGGTTCATGGCGTCGACACCGGATCGACGGTGGCGCGACTGGTCAGGACGAAACTGCGCCGCGAATTGGCGATATTCGCAGCCCGCGAGTCATCCCAGGTGATGGTGATGGTGTACACCCGCTGATTGAGCGTAACGCTGCCGGTGGCAGTGGCACCGCCGAAATTAACGATGTTGGTGGTGAAGTCGTAGAGGTCCTGATCCCGGGCGACGCTCAGGTTGCCCGAGGTCGGTGGCGTGACGGTGTAGTCGGCACCGGAGTTGGCGCGAATGCGGTCCATCATGTCGTAGGCGATAAAACTGGCCTGGCTGGTCATCCGCGCGCTGTCCGTGTACTTCAGCGCATTGAGCTGAATCGCTGCCGCCCCCAACAGCCCCACGCTCAGAATCAACAACGCAACCAAGACTTCGATTAGCGTCATGCCCTCCTGTGCACGCTTGCTCCATCCCCTCATCCGCAATTTCCACCCAATAGAATTCGTCCGTTCAAACACACATTCAGCGTTCTGCTTTGCGCCCCCCGTACGTAGCTGATCACCACCGCCGTGGACGGTGCCGACAACCCGCCAAGGTTGTTGAAATCGATGGCGGTCACTCCAAAGGTTAGCGTCAGAGTCGCGCCGCTGCTCATCGCTGGAACAACCCGCAATACATTGGCCGGATTGCCAGTACCGTCAAAGACCGTTAATTCTCCGGTCCAGACGCTGCCGCCGGCCGTCGGGCGCAGCCGGGTGGTGACACCACGGTCGATAGCCTCAAGTCGGGCGAAATTGAGTCCGCGTTGCAGATCGCCGATTTCGGTGTCGGCCTTGGTGATTTGCACCGAACGGGTAAACGCCGGTACGGCCAGAGTGATCAGGACCAGAAACACCGCGAGCGCGATCAGCAACTCGATCAGCGTGAAACCTTTTGTACGATGATCCATCGGTGCCCTCCGTTGCCGTCGGCTATACCTGCTTCTACACGCTAGAACATTCGACCGGCAGGTGTTCGGTTGTTTTGCCATTACTCGCGCAGGGATCGCGCGGGCCGCAGCACTCCAAGGAGGGAGATGACATGCATCAGCGAGGTTTCAGCCTGATCGAACTGCTCATGGGACTGACAATTGTCGGGATTGTTCTGCTGTTGGTCAGTCCGGCGTTTGCTGCACTGACGGAATCGAACCATCGCGAACAGGTGGCAGAGTCGCTTATCAGCGGTATACGCAACGCCAGAACCGTTGCCATCACACGCAACCAGAGCGTCGTGATTCACGGTATCAACGGCGACTGGAGCCAGGGCTGGCGGATCATTCTGGATATCAGTGGTAAAGGGGCGGAAGACAACAGCAATCCGCTGCTGGTTGAGCGCGCGAGTGGCACTCGGGTGCCGATTGTCGGCAATTGGCCGGTCAGGCGATACATACGTTTCAACAGTATTGGCGAGCCACAGATGCCTGGACGGGCCTTTCAAGCGGGGACACTGCACCTTTGCGCAGCCCGCGAACCAGTCACTCAGCTCCAGGTGGTGCTGGCCGCGACCGGCCGCGTCAGCCTGCGCAGCCATAAGGCTGAGCAGGCGCTGTGCCCAGGAGGCAAAAGCGTTAAAGCAGGGAGCGGACGCGCAACTCTTTAGGCATGGAGAAGGTGATGTTCTCCTCGCGACCGGCCAGTTCATCGGCGCCGGTAGCGCCCCACGCCTGTAACTGCTGGATCACGCCACGCACCAGGACTTCCGGTGCGGAGGCGCCAGCGGTGATGCCGATTCGCTCGACACCGTCGAACCAGCTCTTTTGCAGGTCTTCGGCACCGTCGATCAGGTAGGCCGGGGTGGCCATACGCTCGGCCAGTTCACGCAGGCGATTGGAGTTGGAGCTGTTCGGGCTGCCGACCACCAGTACCACGTCGCATTCGTCGGCGAGTTGCTTGACCGCGTCCTGACGGTTTTGCGTGGCGTAGCAGATGTCGTCCTTGCGCGGGCCACCGATCGCAGGGAAGCGTGTACGCAGTGCGTCGATGACGCGGCTGGTATCGTCCATGGACAGGGTGGTCTGGGTCACGAACGCCAGTCTTTCAGGGTTGCTCACCTGCAAGGCGGCGACGTCTTTCTCGTCTTCGACCAGATAGATCGCGCCACCATTGCTGCCATCGTACTGGCCCATGGTGCCTTCGACTTCCGGATGACCGGCGTGGCCGATGAGAATGCATTCACGGCCGTCGCGGCTGTAGCGGGCAACTTCGATGTGTACCTTGGTCACCAGCGGGCAGGTGGCGTCGAACACCTTCAGGCCACGGCCGGCTGCTTCGGTGCGCACGGCCTGGGAAACACCGTGGGCACTGAAGATCACGATGACGTCGTCCGGCACCTGATCCAGTTCTTCGACGAAAATCGCCCCGCGAGCACGCAGGTCTTCGACGACAAATTTGTTGTGGACCACTTCGTGGCGCACGTAGATCGGCGGCCCGAAGACTTCCAGGGCGCGGTTGACGATTTCGATCGCCCGGTCCACACCGGCGCAGAAGCCACGGGGGTTGGCGAGTTTGATTTGCATGCTGTGCCTCGTGTCTTGCGCGCAAGAAATAGTAATGCCTGCCTGTTGATCGAACACAAGGTCCGAGAACAGTGAAATCTATGTGGGAGCGAGCTTGCTCGCGATGGCGGAGTATCAGTCGACATCAATGTTGAATGTCAGGTCCTCATCGCGAGCAAGCTCGCTCCCACATTTTGACCGTTTCCGGTCAGTTACAACGATTTGACGTTGATGATCTCGACGTCAAAGGTCAATGTCTTGCCGGCCAACGGGTGGTTGAAGTCGATGGTCACTTGCTCGTCATCGAATGTCTTCACCACACCGGGCAGCTCAGTATTGGCCGCATCGTTGAAGATCACCAGCAAACCCGGCGACAGTTCCATGTCCTTGAACTGTTTACGCGGGATGATCTGTACGTTCTGCGGGTTAGGCTGACCAAAAGCGTTTTCCGGCTGAATCGTCAGCGTACGCTTGTCGCCAGCCTTGAAGCCGAACAGCGCTGCTTCGAACCCTGGCAACAGGTTGCCGTCACCGACCTTGAAGGTCGCCGGGGCTTTGTCGAAGGTGCTGTCGACGGTGTCGCCGTTCTCCAGGCGCAGTGCAAAGTGCAAGGTGACTTCCGTGTTCTGGCGGATGCGTTGCTCAGCCAATACCTGTTCAGTCATGAACGGCTTCTCCGGTCTTCTTACTTTTGAACATGTCCAGCGCAAGCATTACGGCACCGACAGTGATTGCACTGTCGGCAAAGTTGAACGCCGGGAAATACCAGCGGTTCTGCCAATGCACCAGAATGAAATCGATCACATGGCCCAGGGCAATGCGGTCATACAGATTGCCCAGCGCGCCGCCCAGCACCAGCGCCAAAGCGACGGCCAGCCAGGTTTCGTTGCGCCCCAGACGCTTGAGCCATACTACCAGCACCGCACTGACCACGACCGCGATCAGGGCAAACAGCCAGCGTTGCCAGCCGGAGCTGTCGGCCAGGAAGCTGAACGCCGCGCCGGTGTTGTAGGCCAGGGTCCAGCTGAACAAATCGGGGATCACCACGATTTGCTGATACATCTCGAGCTTGCCTTCGAAGTAAAACTTGCTGGCCTGGTCAATGACCAGGACCAGCAAACTCAACCAGAGCCAGCTCAGCCGTCCGAAACGGCTAGCCGCATTAGGCATAGTGACGAACCTCGCCAGCGCCGCTGATGTTGTCGACGCAACGACCGCAGATTTCCGGATGCTCCGGGTTCACGCCGACGTCTTCACGGCAGTGCCAGCAACGGGCGCACTTGGCGTGGCTCGACTTGACCACCTGCAGTTTCAAACCGGTGACTTCGGTGACCACGGCATCGGCCGGCGCCTGAACGAACGGTGCAACGGTAGCGGTCGAGGTGATCAATACGAAGCGCAGTTCGTTGCTCAGCTTGGCCAGGTCGGCGCTCAGCGCCTCTTCGGCGAAAAGCGTCACTTCGGCTTGCAGATTGCCACCGACGGCCTTGGCCGCGCGCTGGATCTCCATTTCCTTGTTCACAGCGACCTTCACCGCCATGATCCGCTCCCAGTAGGCGCGGTCCAGCTCGACGTTTTCCGGCAGTTCGGTCAGGCCTTCGTACCAGGTGTTGAGCATTACCGATTCGTTACGCTCGCCCGGCAGGTATTCCCACAGTTCGTCGGCGGTAAATGCCAGGATCGGCGCGATCCAGCGCACCAGCGCTTCGGAGATGTGGTACAGCGCGGTTTGCGCCGAACGGCGGGCCTTGCTGTTGGCGCCAGTGGTGTACTGACGGTCCTTGATGATGTCGAGGTAGAAACCGCCCAGTTCCTGCACGCAGAAGTTGTGGATCTTGGAGTAGACGTTCCAGAAGCGGTATTCACCGTAGTGCTCTTGCAGCTCGCGTTGCAGCAGCAGGGTGCGGTCCACGGCCCAACGGTCCAGCGCCAGCATTTCTTCGGCCGGCAGGATGTCGGTGGCCGGGTTGAAACCGGTCAGGTTGGAGAGCAGGAAGCGCGCGGTGTTACGGATACGCCGGTAAGCGTCCGCACTGCGCTGCAGGATCTGCTCGGAAACCGCCATTTCACCCGAGTAATCGGTGGAAGCAACCCACAGACGCATGATGTCGGCGCCCAGGGTGTCGTTGACCTTTTGTGGCGCGATCACGTTGCCCAGGGACTTGGACATCTTGCGACCGGACTCGTCGACGGTGAAGCCGTGAGTCAGCAGCTCGCGATATGGCGCGTGGTTGTCGATGGCGCAACCCGTCAGTAACGACGAGTGGAACCAGCCACGGTGTTGGTCCGAACCTTCCAGGTACAGGTCGGCACGTGGACCGGTCTCGTGGCCCATCGGGTGCGAACCGCGCAGAACGTGCCAGTGCGTGGTGCCCGAATCGAACCAGACATCGAGGGTGTCGCTGATCTTGTCGTATTGCGGCGCTTCGTCACCGAGCAACTCGGCCGCGTCCATCTTGAACCAAGCCTCGATGCCTTCGACTTCGACGCGCTTGGCGACTTCTTCCATCAGCTCGGCAGTACGTGGGTGCAACTCGCCGCTTTCCTTGTTCAGGAAGAACGGGATCGGCACGCCCCAGTTGCGCTGACGGGAGATACACCAGTCCGGACGGTTGGCGATCATCGAGTGCAGGCGCGCCTGACCCCAGGCCGGAACGAACTTGGTCTCTTCAATGGCTTTGATCGCCCGCTTGCGCAGGGTGTCGCCGGTCACAGGTTCTTTGTCCATGCCGATGAACCATTGCGCGGTGGCGCGATAGATCAGCGGGGTCTTGTGGCGCCAGCAGTGCATGTAGCTGTGTTCGATGATGCTGGTGCGCAGCAGCGCACCCACTTCGGTCAATTTGTCGACGATAGCCGGGTTGGCCTTCCAGATGAACTGGCCGCCGAAGAACTCCAGCGACGTTGCGTAAACGCCGTTGCTCTGTACCGGGTTGAGGATGTCGTCGTTGACCATGCCGTACTTCTTGCAGGTCACGAAGTCGTCTACGCCGTAGGCTGGCGAGGAGTGAACCACGCCGGTGCCAGCGCCCAGTTCGACGTAGTCGGCCAGGTAAACCGGCGACAGACGGTCGTAGAACGGGTGACGGAAGTTGATCAGCTCCAGCTCTTTACCGGTGGTGGTCGCAATGACCGAGCCTTCCAGGCTGTAACGGGCAAGGCACGACTCGACCAGCTCTTCAGCCAGCACCAGCAGTTTGTCGCCGACGTCGACCAGGGCGTAGTTGAATTCCGGGTGAACGTTCAACGCCTGGTTGGCCGGGATGGTCCACGGGGTGGTGGTCCAGATCACGATCGAAGCGGGTTTGCCCAGCGACGGCAGACCGAAAGCGGCAGCCAGCTTGGCTTCGTCGGCAATCGGGAACGCCACGTCGATGGTTGAGGACTTTTTGTTCTCGTACTCGACTTCTGCTTCAGCCAATGCCGAACCGCAGTCGAAGCACCAGTTCACAGGCTTCAGGCCCTTGAACACGAAACCGCCCTTGACGATTTCAGCCAGGGCGCGGATTTCACCGGCCTCGTTTTTGAAGTCCATGGTCTTGTACGGGTTGGCGAAATCGCCCAACACGCCCAGACGGATGAATTCGGACTTCTGGCCTTCGATCTGTTCGGTGGCGTAGGCACGGCACAGTTCGCGGGTCTTGTCCGCGCCCAGGTTCTTGCCATGGGTCACTTCGACTTTGTGCTCGATCGGCAGACCGTGGCAGTCCCAGCCCGGAATATAAGGCGCATCGAAACCCGACAGGGTTTTCGAGCGGATGATCATGTCCTTGAGAATCTTGTTCAGCGCATGACCGATGTGAATCGTGCCGTTGGCGTACGGAGGACCGTCGTGAAGTACGAACTTCGGACGATCCTTGCCAATCTCGCGCAACTTACCGTACAGGCCAATGCTGTCCCAGCGCTGCAGAATCTGCGGTTCGCGCTGAGGCAGGCCGGCCTTCATTGGGAAGGCGGTGTCCGGAAGGTTTAGCGTGGCTTTATAGTCGGTCATTTAAGGCTCTTCATTAGCGATTGGCGCTAGGTGCGACAGGGCACGGGCGGCGGCAACATCCGCATTGATCGCCGTCTTAAGCGCCTCCAGAGAGGCGAAACGCTGCTCTTCACGCAGCTTGTGGTGGAAAACCACCGTCAAACGCCGGTCATACAGATCGCCGGCAAAATCTAAAAGATGCACTTCGAGGTGGGCTTTGCCATCACCTTGAACGGTTGGCCGCACGCCAATGTTGGCGACGCCTGGCCAGGTCTTGCCGTCGATGTCGACGTTGACCAGGTAAACCCCGGTCAGCGGCACGCGACGACGCTTGAGTTGTATGTTGGCCGTGGGCGTACCCAACTGGCGCGCCAGCTTCTGGCCATGCAGGACCCGCCCGGCAATCCGGAACGGACGACCGAGCAGTCGTTCGGCCAAGGCAAAATCGGCAGCGGCCAATGCATTGCGGACCTGGGTGCTGCTGACGCGAATACCGTCCAGCTCGACGGTTTGCGCCGCTTCGACGGTAAAGCCTTGCAGGACGCCGGCCTGTTGCAGGAAATCGAAATCCCCTACCCGGTCGCAGCCGAAACGGAAATCGTCACCGACCTCAAGATGTTGTACACCGAGGCCGTCCACCAGAATGGTATCGACGAATTCGCTGGCGCTAAGCTTGCTCAGGCGATGGTTGAAGGCCAGGCACAGCACCCGGTCGACACCTTCCTCGGCCAGCAGCTGCAATTTGTCTCGCAGGCGGGCCAGACGGGCCGGCGCAGTGTCCGGAGCGAAGAACTCTCGCGGCTGCGGCTCAAAAATCACCACGCAGCTGGGCACGCCCAACTCGAGCGCACGCTCACGGAGCCTCGCCAGGATAGCCTGGTGGCCACGGTGAACACCGTCAAAGTTGCCAATAGTGGCGACACAGCCCCGATGCTGGGGGCGCAGGTTGTGGAGGCCTCGAACCAGCTGCATAACGCGCTTCTTGCTCATAAAGTGGTCGATTATAACCACACCCGGCGGCCGACGACAGGCAACACCGTAACCCAAAGTGATCGAGCCGACAAAACCGTCGATTCGCCCGTGTTTATCGAGGTCGTGACCTCAGCTCAGCGCTTTGCGATTGAAGTCTCGCAAACGGAAGCCCATCAACAGCAACATGCCGAAATAAGCCACCACACCGGCAACGACCAATGCGCCCAGACGCAGGAACCGCTCCAGCATATGCCCCTGATCCCAGGCTGGCATGAAATGCATTCCGACCAGTAACACAGCAGACATCACCAACACTGCAATCACTAGCTTGAAGCCGAACTTCGCCCAACCCGGTTGCGGCTCATACATTTGCTGCTTGCGCAGTTGATAGAACAGCAGGCCGGCGTTAATGCACGCGCCGATGCTGATGGCCAGCGCCAGACCGGCGTGGGCCAGCGGGCCGATCAACACCAGATTGAACAGTTGGGTAACGATCAGGGTAAAAATCGCGATCTTTACCGGCGTGCGGATGTTTTGTTGCGCATAAAAGCCCGGAGCCAGCACTTTGATCACGATAATCCCGAGCAAACCGACCGAATAAGCGATCAGCGCCCGTTGGGTCATGGAGGCGTCAAACGCGCTGAACTGGCCGTACTGGAATAAAGAAACCGTTAGCGGCTCGGCGAGAATCCCCAGCGCCAGGGAGCACGGCAACACCAGCATGAAGCACAAGCGCAGACCCCAATCGAGGATTCGCGAGTATTCCTGGCGATCCTTGCTGGCGTACGTCTTGGCCAGGGTCGGCAGGAGAATCGTGCCCAGCGCCACACCCAGAACACCGGACGGCAACTCCATCAAACGGTCGGCGTAGTACATCCACGACACGGAACCGGCGACCAGGAACGAGGCGAAAATGGTATTGATGATCAGCGAAATCTGGCTCACGGACACGCCGAGAATCGCCGGCAGCATTTGCTTCATGACCCGCCAGACGCCACTGTCACGCAGGTTCAGTCGTGGCAATACCAGCAGGCCGATCTTTTTCAGGTGCGGCAGCTGATAGAGCAATTGCGCCAGACCACCCACCAGTACTGCCCAACCCAGCGCCATGACCGGCGGATCGAAGTACGGCGTCAGGAACACCGAAAAGATGATCATGCTGACGTTGAGCAGGGTCGGCACGAAGGCCGGCACCGAAAAGCGGTTATAGGTATTGAGGATCGCCCCGGCCAATGAAGACAGGGAGATCAGCAATATATAAGGAAAGGTCACCCGCAACAGACTGGCCGTCAGCTCGAATTTTTCCGGCGTATCGGTGAAACCCGGCGCGGTCGCCCAGATGACCCATGGCGCAGCGATCATGCCCAAAGCGGTGACTAACGCCAGCACCAGCGTCAGCAGGCCCGAGACGTAGGCAATGAAGGTTCGCGTCGCCTCCTCGCCCTTCTGGCTTTTATATTCAGCAAGAATCGGCACGAATGCCTGGGAAAAAGCCCCCTCGGCGAAGATCCGTCGCAGCAGATTGGGCAATTTGAAGGCGATAAAGAAGGCGTCAGTCGCCATCCCGGCGCCAAATGTGCGCGCAATGAGAGTGTCACGAACGAACCCCAGAATCCGGGAAAGCATCGTGATAGAGCTGACGGCGGCCAACGATTTGAGCAGATTCATTGAAAGAGTTTGTGCCTGTCGATAAACAGCAGGCGAACAAAGCGCCTACTTATGCGATACTCCGCGCCGCAGCAGCACAGAGCCAAAGCTCGCGAGTTTACAGGTCAAGCGCCGGAAATAAATATCCCGCCTCTTTATACCTACCACTTAGCGGAACGTCTCAACCGCCCTTGACAAGACATCAACTCATCGGCATGATTCGCGGCCTATTTTGTTTGCTATTTCCTAAAAAGTCTTTCGAGGAGCTCGACGGTGGCCAACACACCTTCCGCCAAAAAACGTGCAAAACAGGCTGAGAAGCGTCGCAGCCACAACGCCAGCCTGCGTTCCATGGTTCGTACCTACATCAAGAATGTAGTTAAGGCCATCGACGCAAAAGACGCTGAAAAAGCTCAAGCTGCTTACGTTCTGGCCGTGCCAGTTATCGACCGTATGGCCGATAAAGGCATCATCCACAAGAACAAGGCTGCTCGTCATAAGAGCCGCCTGAACGGTCACGTCAAGGCTCTGAACCTTGCTGTTGCCGCATAAGCGATAAGCTTGTTAAAAAACCGACCTCAGGGTCGGTTTTTTATTGCCTGCGATTTAGCAAACCCAGCGCAAAAAAAATGGGAAGGGGCAGCCCCTTCCCATACTTTTGATCTTCTTTAGATTACTGTGCCTGCGCCCACGGCAAAATCGGTATCGCCGTCACCGCATTCTGCGGACTGCCTTCGATCACACGATCGCTATAGACCAGGTACACCAGCGTATTGCGCTTCTTGTCGAGGAATCGCACCACCTGCATGGTCTTGAACACCAGCGACGTGCGCTCCTTGAACACCTCGTCACCATCCTTCAACTCGCCCTTGAAGCTGATCGGCCCGACCTGACGACAAGCGATAGACGCTTCAGCGCGATCTTCAGCCAACCCCAAACTACCCTTCACGCCACCCGTCTTGGCTCGCGACAGGTAGCACGTCACACCCTCAACCTTTGGATCATCAAACGCTTCGACGACGATGCGGTCGTTCGGACCGACAAATTTGAACACCGTCGACACCTGACCAATCTCCTCGGCCGAGGCCAGCAGCGGCATCGCCAACAGCAGACCCAACAATCCTTTTGCCACGCGCATTCAGGTATTCCCTCAGACCAGGATCAGGTTATCGCGATGAACCAGTTCCGGCTCCGCCATGTAACCCAACAGACCGACAATCGCCTCAGACGACTGACCGATGATTTTTTGTGCTTCCAGCGCGCTGTAGTTGGCCAGGCCTCGGGCGATTTCACGACCGTCCGGCGCCACGCAAACCACCATTTCGCCACGACGGAAGCTGCCCTGGACCAGCTTGACACCCACAGGTAGCAAACTTTTGTTGCCTTGGGACAGCGCCGTCACCGCACCGGCATCCAGCACGAGCGTGCCGCGGGTTTGCAGGTGCCCGGCCAGCCATTGCTTGCGCGCTGCCAACAGGCCGCGCTCAGGCGACAGCAAGGTGCCGATACGCTCGCCTGCCTTGAGACGATCCAGCACGCGCTCAATACGTCCGCCAACGATGATGGTATGCGCACCGGAGCGAGCAGCCAGCCGCGCAGCACGCAATTTGGTCTGCATGCCGCCACGACCCAACGCACCACCCGTACCGCCCGCCACCGCATCCAGCGCCGGATCATCAGCGCGCGCTTCGTAAATCAGATTGGCGTCAGGGTTGTTGCGGGGATCGGCGTCGAACATGCCATCGCGATCGGTGAGGATCACCAGCAAGTCAGCTTCGACCAGGTTGGCCACCAGCGCCGCCAGGGTGTCGTTGTCACCGAAACGGATTTCGTCAGTGACCACGGTGTCGTTTTCGTTGATCACCGGAACAACTTTCAGCTCGACCAGCGCGCGCAAGGTGCTGCGGGCATTCAGGTAGCGCTTGCGGTCGGACAAGTCGTCGTGGGTCAGGAGAATCTGCGCGGTATGCCGGCCATGCTCGGCAAAGCTCGACTCCCAGGCCTGCACCAACCCCATCTGACCGATGGCGGCAGCGGCCTGCAACTCGTGCATCGCACTGGGTCGTACGGTCCAGCCCAAGCGGCTCATGCCGGCCGCCACCGCCCCGGAGGACACCAGCACCAGCTCGACGCCAGCCTCATGCAAAGCCACCATCTGCTCGACCCAAACACTCATTGCCGCGCGATCCAGGCCCTTGCCGTCCGCTGTCAGCAAAGCGCTGCCGATCTTCACGACCCAACGCTGCGCACCTGTCACCTTGCTCCGCATCATCTTCAACCTTAGCTTGAGGACAGCGCGACCCAGCGCTGCCCGTGACGTTATTCGTGACTACCGATTTCCAGATACTAAAACGCCGCTCGATTGAGCGGCGCCTTAGAAACCGGCTTGGGGCGATGATAACACCGCACCGAGATGAAGGCTCAGCACACACCTGCGAACTTCTGAACGTCAAAAGATCGCAGCCTGCGGCAGCTCCTACCCAACGAATCAGTCACGCACGTAAATGATTTCCGGACCGTCTTCATCATCCACATCTTCTTCATCCCAATCATCGTCGCCGATGTCGTGGACCGACTTCACGCCGCTACGGCGCAGGGCTCGCTGGTCATCCAGGGCCTGCAACTGAGCACGGGCTTCGTCTTCAATGCGCTGATCGAGCTCGGCCAATTCTTCTTTGTAAACCGGGTCGTTAGCCAGGCGATCAGCACGATCTTCCATGTAACGCATTATGTCGTGGCAAAGACGCTCGGTGCCCAGCTTGGAGATGGCCGAGATCACGTAGACCGGACCGGTCCATTCCAGGCGATCAACGACTTCCTTGACGCGAGCATCGTGCTCTTCTTCGAGGATCTGGTCGCACTTGTTCAGCACCAACCAACGATCACGCTCAGCCAGGGACGGACTGAACTTGGTCAGCTCGCTGACGATCACTTCCGCAGCATCCGGGGCGCTGGCGTCATCGAGCGGCGCCATGTCCACGAGGTGCAGCAGCAGACGCGTACGCGACAAGTGCTTGAGGAAGCGAATCCCCAGGCCTGCGCCATCGGAAGCACCTTCGATCAGACCCGGAATGTCCGCGACCACGAAGCTTTTCCAGCGATCAACACTGACCACACCCAGGTTCGGCACCAGCGTGGTGAACGGGTAGTCGGCGACTTTCGGCTTGGCGGCCGACACCGAACGAATGAAGGTACTTTTGCCAGCGTTCGGCAAGCCCAGCAGGCCGACGTCAGCCAACACCTTCATTTCCAGCTTCAGATCACGCGCCTCACCCGGCTTACCCGGAGTGGTCTGACGCGGAGCACGGTTGGTACTGGATTTGAAACGGGTGTTACCCAGACCGTGCCAGCCGCCGTGAGCCACCAGCAGTTTCTGGCCAGCCTTGGTCAGGTCGCCGATCACTTCCTGAGTGGCGGAGTCGATGACGGTAGTGCCGACCGGAACACGCAGCACCAGCTCTTCACCTTTCTTACCGGTGCAGTCAGTGCTGCCGCCGTTGGAACCACGCTCGGCATCAAAGTGCCGGGTGTAACGGTAGTCCACCAGGGTGTTGAGGTTTTCGTCGGCGATCATGTAGACCGAGCCGCCATCACCACCGTCACCGCCGTTCGGGCCGCCGTTTTCAATGAATTTCTCGCGACGGAAGCTCATGCAACCGTTGCCGCCGTCACCAGCCTTTACTCGAATCGATACTTCATCAACAAACTTCATAACAAAACGCCTCTCGTCATACGGACGAGCCGAAAAAACCAAGACATAAGACTCTTGCAAAAATGAGCGCAGCGACCTCAATCAACGACCGCAAATCCAGCGCTGGAGCCCATCACAAACAGCTTTGCAAGAGACTCACCCCACAAACGAAAAAGCCCCGTCGCGAGACAGGGCTTTTCCAGCAACTACGTAATTATGCCGCGACGACTTCAGTCTTCGGGACAATGCTCACGTAACGGCGGTTGAAAGCGCCTTTTACTTCAAACTTGATCACGCCGTCGATTTTAGCGAACAGAGTGTGATCTTTACCCATGCCAACACCGTAACCGGCGTGGAATTGGGTGCCGCGCTGACGCACGATGATGTTGCCCGGAATGATAACCTGGCCGCCATACATCTTCACGCCAAGGCGTTTGGCTTCTGAGTCGCGACCGTTACGGGTACTACCACCAGCTTTTTTGTGTGCCATGAGTCAATTCTCCTAGTGAGGAATTAGGCTGAAATTAAGCCTGAATACCGGTGATTTTGATCTCGGTGTACCACTGGCGGTGGCCCATACGCTTCATGTGGTGCTTACGACGACGGAACTTGATGATACGGACTTTATCGTGACGACCTTGGGAGATCACTTCAGCCACAACGGTAGCGCCAGCAACAACTGGAGCGCCGATGTTCACGTCATCGCCATTGGCGACCAACAGAACGCGATCAAAAGTAACGGATTCGCCGGTAGCGATTTCCAGTTTTTCGATCTTCAGGTATTCACCTGGGGCGACCTTGTATTGCTTGCCACCAGTAACAATTACTGCGTACGACATGGTATTTCTCCGATAATCCTGCTCACCCAGCTCTTTATAAGAAGAGGTATTGGCTGGCATGGCTGCATTGGGCTGGAAGGCCTGTTTGCAATTGCGTAAGGCAGGTGCTGCCCAGGAAGTTCAGGGTGCGCGATTGTACGCAAGCTGCCGGAGCGATGCAAGAGGCCGTCCATCGTACCTTGACACCCGCCGACGTGGGTCCTAGCATGCCGCGCAACCCTTCTGGAGCAACTGTCGCTGATGCAACCCCAAGCTTTCTACCGCGCGGTGGCGGACGATTTTAGCGCCGTCGACGGCATCATCAAGAAGCAGCTGACTTCCCGAGTGCCGCTGGTATCGAAAATCGGCGATTACATTACCTCGGCTGGCGGTAAACGCCTGCGCCCTCTATTGGTTTTGCTGTGTGGCAAGGCTCTGGGTCGCGAAGGCGATGACCTGCGCCTGCTGGCCGCGACCATCGAGTTCCTGCACACCGCGACCTTGCTGCATGACGACGTGGTCGACATGTCCGGCATGCGCCGTGGCCGCTCGACCGCCAACGCCATGTGGGGCAACGCCCCTAGCGTGCTGGTGGGCGACTTCCTGTATTCGCGGTCCTTCGAAATGATGGTCGAACTGGGCTCCATGCCGGTGATGAAAATCCTTTCGCAAGCCACGCGCATCATCGCCGAAGGCGAAGTGTTGCAGCTGTCCAAGGTTCGTGACGCCAGCACCACCGAAGAAACCTACATGGAAGTCATCCGCGGCAAGACCGCGATGCTCTTCGAAGCGTCGACACACAGTGCTGCAGCGCTCTGCGAAGCGACATCGGAACAGTCAGAAGCCCTGCGCACCTTCGGCGATCATCTGGGCGTGGCGTTCCAATTGGTCGACGACTTGCTGGACTACAAAGGCGACGCCGAAACCCTGGGCAAGAACGTCGGTGACGATCTGGCTGAAGGCAAACCGACCCTGCCGCTGATCTACACCATGCGCGAAGGCACGCCGGAGCAGGCTGCCCTGGTGCGCAAGGCGATCCAGAAAGGCGGCATCGAAGACCTGGAAAGCATCCGCGAAGCCGTGGAAGCCTCAGGTTCGCTGGATTACACCGCCCAACTGGCCCGTGACTACGTGGCCCGCGCGATCAAGTGCCTCGATGCGCTGCCTGCCAGCGAATACCGCGATGCACTGGTCGAGTTGAGCGAGTTTGCGGTCGCCCGTACGCACTAAAAGCAAGATCAAAAGATCGCAGCCTTCGGCAGCTCCTACAGTGTTTTGTGTACACCTGTGGGAGCTGCCGAAGGCTGCGATCTTTTGCTGTGTGCCCCTCCTCCGATAAAACCCTATACAATGTGCGCTTTTTAGCGATCCTGAACCCAAGGAGCTTTAGTGAGCACGTTGCCACCCTGCCCAAAATGCAATTCCGAATACACCTACGAAGACGGCGCCCTGCTGATCTGCCCTGAGTGCGCCCACGAGTGGTCCGCCAGCGGCGAAGCCGAAGCAGTGTCCGATGACACCGTGAAAAAGGATTCGGTCGGCAACGTCCTGCAGGACGGCGACACCATCACCGTGATCAAGGACCTCAAGGTCAAAGGCACGTCGCTAGTGGTCAAGGTCGGCACCAAGGTCAAGAACATCCGCCTGTGCGATGGTGATCACGACATCGACTGCAAGATCGACGGCATCGGCCCGATGAAGCTCAAATCCGAGTTCGTCAGAAAAGTCTGAGCCTGCTGTATTCCATCCCGCGTCCTGCGTGGGATGGTGCTTCACCCTCCCCCGCTTCGCCCAACAACCCCTCGCAATAGCCAAACGCCAGCCGTTTTACCTTACGCAACCTTTACCCTTAAAAAAACACAAACCGCCAATAGGTCCTTGCTATTTAATGAATAAGAATTATTCTCATTGAAACCCATCAATGGAGATGAGACCCATGACTTATTTGATCGATGCCTGGCTGGACCGCCCACACCCTTACCTCAGGATCCTGCATCGGGAAACCGGGGAAGTCTGTGCGGTGCTTGAAGAAGAAGCCTTGAACGAGCTGCAGGATCAGGGTGATCTGGACGTCAACGGCTTGAGTTCCAGCGAGCCGGTGGTGCTCAAGGAACTGGTGCGCAATCTGTTTCTGTTCTGCTATGCCCGGGCATTGCGCCCGACAAGCGAACTGCACCACAAGATCGAAATATGAAAAACGCTGAAAAACCCTGTAGGGGCAGAGCGCCTACAGGGTAACGGTCTTACAGAACGTCGAGCAGTTCGACGTCGAATACCAGTACGCTGTGCGGCGGAATGCTGCCTACGCCTTGAGCGCCGTAAGCCAGCTCGCTCGGCACGTACAGACGCCATTTGCTGCCGGCGTTCATCAGTTGCAGGGCTTCGGTCCAGCCAGCGATCACGCCGCCAACCGGGAATTCTGCAGGCTGACCACGATCGTAGGAGCTGTCGAACACAGTGCCATCGATCAGAGTGCCGTGGTAGTGAGTGCGCACTTGATCTTCACGGGTTGGCTTGGCGCCTTCACCCTGAGTCAGCACTTCGAATTGCAGGCCGGAAGCCAGGGTGGTGATGCCGTCACGCTTGGCGTTTTCAGCCAGGAATGCCAGGCCTTCGCCAGCAGCGGCTTCAGCTTTGGCAGCTGCTTCAGCTTGCATGATTTCGCGAATGACCTTGAAGCTCGCGGACATTTCTTCCTGACCTACACGGCTTTCCTTGCCGGCGAAAGCGTCGGTCAGACCTGCCAGGATCGCGTCCAGGCTAACGCCCGGTGGCGGGTTGTCGCGCAGTTGGTCGCCCAGCTGACGGCCAATACCGTAGCTGACGCGGGTTTCGTCGGTGGACAGATTTACTTCGGACATGACACTGCTCCGCTGTGCGGACGGCCCTGGAACTTGCCGTGCGTACACAGCGCGTCCCGGAGCGCCCGGAACCAAAAGGGCCAGCAGACTAGCACAGATGCCATTGCGTTGATGAGGGGTGTCAGTGCTGACACCCGATCGGGACCTTCAGACTCTCTTCGGTGCTGCCCCCCAGCCCGCACATTTCATCATGAACCGAGGTGTGCACAAGGTTGAATGGCAAGTTGGGGAAGGAATGAAGCACTTCACGCGCATGCTCGACCGATCGCAGATGAAACGTCTCGCCGTGAGCATCACTCAGTGGATACGCCGCGCCATGCATCCGCGCTTCCAACAGGTAGATCCCGCCTTCCATCGAGATCAGGTTGAGTTCATCGATCTTCCCGGCGATGGCATAAGCATTCAACTCTTTCAGGTCCATAAACGCACCTCACGCAATGGCGAGCCAAGATCCTTACAGGCATAGGCCTCGGCGCATCAAAGTACAAGCCACAAACGACACCGCCCGTCTGTTTCGCAACAGACAGGCGGTTTGGTATAGCGATAAAAAGCGATCAGTGCTTGGTCAGCTTATCCAGATAACCCATGGCAAACGCCGAAATCACGAAGGTCATATGGATGATCACGTACCACTTCAAATGCTCGGGATCGAGGTTCTGGGCGTCCATGAAAACCCGCAGCAGGTGAATGGACGAAATCGCCACGATGGAGGCTGCCACTTTCATCTTCAGCGAAGAAGAATCCATGGTGCCCAGCCAGTTGAGTTTCTCCTTGCTTTCGTCGATATCCAGCTGGGAAACAAAGTTCTCGTAACCGGAAATCATCACCATCACCAGCAAACCGCCCACCAGCGCCATGTCGATCAGCGACAGCAGCACCAGAATCAGTTCCGACTCGACCATCGAGAATACGTTAGGGATGACGTGAAACACTTCCTGGAAAAATTTCAGCGCCAGGGCCAGCAGCCCAAGGGACAGACCGAAGTAGATCGGCGCCAGCAGCCAGCGGCTGGCGTACATTGCATTTTCGATAAAGCGTTCCATTGACTCTCACACGTGGGGTTGGAAATGGCTGCGAGTATACCAGCCGCCTGTCTATACCCAGAAGCAGCCAGAAACCGTCGAAAAATCCGCAACCTGCGCGTGTGTGACAAGGTTTTTCTGCTAGTGTCCAAAGCATTGACAGCTCAGCAACATCGGACAGGAAGACGGGAAATGGATGTGCGATTGCCTTTAACGAGCGCCGGTATTTGCCTGGCCTTGCTGATGAGCGCCTGCTCACCCAGCGATGAGAAGCGCCAGGTCAGCCTCGAGGAAAAGACTGCGCAGTTCGAGAAGTCTCTGGATGCGATTCAGGATCCGAAACTCAAGGATGCCGTGGCTGAACTCGGCGGCTCACTGTTGTTGCTCGAGCGTGCGCAACTCAAGCTCGACAGCAAACCGGTGGAAACAGAGTATGGCGAAGACGCCCTCGCCATCCTCAAGCACTATCCGACGCCCCAAGCCTTGGTCGACACGTACATCAACGGTCTGTTCGTGCTGCACAAAGACTCCAGTTCCGACTATCTGACCGATCTGCAACCGGTGTTCCCCTTCAACTTCAACATTCCGGTCGCGTTTCTCTTTCCCCATAGTCTTGAATGGCAATCGGTGACCTTGAGCAACAAACGCGTCATCCCGTTTCAGCCGGAATGGTCAGAAACCGATCCCGGCATTCAACTGAGCCCATCGAGTTCAAACCTGACCAACCCCGACGACCTGACGGTGACCTACCCTTTCATCGATGGCCTGGATGTCGAAAACAAGAACCAGCCACAACCGGTGAGCCTGCAAGGCAAGGTGGAAGTCATCGCGCCGCGCCGGCTCTACAGCTTCGACCTGACGAAAAAGGACGTTGGCCAGACTCGCACCAACGACAACCTCAGCGTGACCCTGCTGAACCTTGCAAACAACTTCGCCGAAATCGAATTCAACAACAGCGCGCCACTGGCCCCCGAGGTCAGCGAAACACCGTTGAACCCGCTGATCGTCCAGGCCAAGGACAGCACCGGGCAATTTCTCTCGCGCTCAGGCTCGATCAACGAAACCTCCGCACAAATAGTCTTCTATCAAAAGCAACTGGCGAAAATGCAACAGCAGAAAGCCTGGAGCGAGAGTTTCGAAAAACAGATCGAGGAAGAACAGCGCGCCTTCGAGAAGCAACAGAGCCACCAGTATTCCAAGGTGTACTTCAACGGGCCGATCGAAACCCTCGAGGTCAGCGTACTGGACTTTTCAACCGCCACCGTGACCCGCAAGGACCTGAACCTGCCGGTACTTCGCTTCGACCCACACACCACGCAAAAGACCATCCAGCCACTGACGCTGCCGGTGGTGGTGTACGACGACCAGGCCCCGATCTGGCTCAAGGGCGCCACACTTGGCGAGGAACAACTGAAAAAGAGCGTCAGCATCAGTCAGTCGGTCGAAGACCCCAGCGCCGCGCGTATCGAGTTCGATCACCGCAAAAGCTTCAATGATGATTTGCTCGGCACCTCCTTCAACCCCGGTGAGAGCCCGGTCAGTTTCTTTACCGAGGACGGTAACGGCAAACGCGATGAGCCGATCGAATTGCCGCCTGAGGCTTACCAGGTCGATTCCCTGCGCGGCACCATCACCTACGACTTGAACCTGTTTCCAGAAACCCCGGCTTACGCGGTGGGCTCCATGCCGCTGTTTCTCGCCACCGTCGAAAAGAAAACCATCGACGCCCACCAGTTGCCCAAAGGGCTGGTGCTCAAAGGCAATGCGCTGGTGGTTGATCTGAAGCAGTTTCCCGCCCAGGACTGGCGTTTCTTCGCCAAGGACGACAGCGGCAATTATCTGAAGGAGATTCTTTCGGTCAGC
The DNA here is from genome assembly GCF_039888995.1 of Pseudomonas rossensis. Classification (NCBI taxonomy): domain Bacteria; kingdom Pseudomonadati; phylum Pseudomonadota; class Gammaproteobacteria; order Pseudomonadales; family Pseudomonadaceae; genus Pseudomonas; species Pseudomonas rossensis. The sequence goes on from NZ_JBBWCB010000073.1 coordinate 22,562, forward strand.
CACGATGCGAGCGCAGAAGGCGCGGCATTATTGGGGGTGCATTATTTCTACGGGCAGCCTGCCCGTCTGGAAACCTATCAACGTACCGATCTCTCCACCGTGCAATATGGCTTCGAGGTCAAACTCGACAAGGCGGACACGTCCAACCTTGCTCAATAGCCTGCTCAGTGCTCGGGCCGAAACTCGAAACCTCCAAGGTTGCGGCAGCGGCCACCATTGATTTCCCGCAGCTGAGCTTGCAGGTGCAGGCACCAGATTTGCGGATCATCGGCCAGCTCATAGCCGTGCAGGGTGAGACTTTCAACGATGGTGTCGAGGATCGACTCAGCCACAAAGGGACCATGAAACGGGCCCTGGGCTTTGATGGCAGAAGGTTGTTCGCCGGCCATTCCGGCGGCGAAGAGTAAGGTCCACATGCCCGTATCCCCCGCCAATGGGCGGATGGCACACTCGATACGGGTCACAAGGCCCAGGCATTGACGGGTGAGGCAGAGGTTGCGCGACATGGCGGCGACCCTCGGTAGATCCGGTATTCAGCCCCCACGGGAGGGCTGTCTCGATCCAGTGATTACTGTCGATATCCTTGAGCTGAGAATAGAAGAAAAGTTTGACTAGCACGTCAAGTGAGACCAGAAGGCGCCGAATGGTCATTGTGTGAATATTGACGCCAGACTGATGGCACTTTTTTGTGATTCACCCAAGTCAAATGTGGGAGCGAGCTTGCTCGCGATGAGGCACTGACATTCAACATCTCTGTTGGCTGACAGTCCGCTATCGCGAGCAAGCTCGCTCCCACAGGGGATTGAGGCGACCTCAGGTTTGTATCAAGCCGGTTTGGCCTCGACCAGTGCTTCCTGCGCAGCTTCTTTCTCGGCTTCCTTGAGGTCTTCTTCGCTGATCATTTCTGCGATGACCCGCAAGCGTTCCACCACCCGCGCGTTAACGCTGCCTTCAGGGAACTGGCCATCGGCGTCCGGCGCACCGGCTGGCTCGCCGACCAACAGGCTCAAGGCTTCATCAGCCTGGCGCACGGCGTAGACGTGGAACTGCCCCGCGCGCACCGCCGTCAGCACTTTTTCGTCGAGCATCAGCGTGGCAACGTTGGCGTGGGGAATGATTGCTCCCTGCTCACCGGTCAGCCCGCGGGCTTCGCAGAGCCGGAAGAAGCCTTCGATCTTCTCGTTGACCCCGCCCACCGCCTGCACTTCACCGAACTGGTTGATCGAGCCGGTGATCGCAAAACACTGCTTGAGCGGGGTTTTCGACAGCGCCGAAATCAGCGTGCAAGCCTCGCCCAGCGATGCACTATCCCCATCGACGTAACCGTAGGACTGCTCAAGGGCAATACTCGCGGAAATCGCCAGTGGGAATTCCTGGGCGTATCGGCTGCCCAGATACCCCGTGAGGATCATCACGCCTTTGGAGTGAATGGGCTGACCGAGGTTGACCTCGCGCTCGATATCGACGATGCCGCTACCGCCCGGATAGACCGTGGCGGAAATCCGCGCCGGCACACCGAACGCCGAGTCGCCGACCTCCAGCACTGTCAGCCCGTTGCATTTGCCCACCGCCGCGCCATCCGTGTCGATCAGGATGATCCCGGCCAGCATGTCATCGAGAATCCGCGCCGAGACACGCCCGGTCCGCGTGGCCTTGGCCTTGAGCGCACGTTCGATGTGCCCGGCGTCGGTCATTTCGTCACTGGCCAGTTGGCGAATGAAATCCGCCTCGCTGACCAGTTGGAACAGATCACCGATCCGCGCCGACAAACGCCCCTGGTGCTCAGCCAGGCGAGCACTGTAAGTCGCCAGACGCGCCACCGCATCAGCGGTCAGCGGCGCCATGCCTTCTTCGGAGGTGCGGGTCTTGAGCAACTGGGCGAACTGCTCCAGGCTTTCGTCGACCATCGGGATGTCTTCGTCGAAGTCCACCAGGACGCGGAACATCTCCTGGAAGTCCGGATCGAGGTCCTGCAGCGTGTAGTAGAGCTGTCGGGCGCCAATGATGACGACTTTGACCTGCAACGGAATATGTTGCGGCGTAAGGGTAACGGTGGCGAAACGGCCCATCTCGCCCAGCGGCGATTCCATTTTCAGTTTGCGCGATTGCAGCGCGCGTTTGAGCGCATCCCACACGAACGGCTCGCTGAGCATTTTTTCTGCTTCAAGAATCAGGAAGCCGCCGTTGGCGCGGTGCAGCGCACCCGGACGCAACTGTCGATACGTGGTGTAGAGCGCGCCCTGATCGGTGGTGTACTCGATGCGGCCGAACAGGTTTTCGTAAGTCGGGTGCGGCTCAAAGACCACTGGCGCACCGCCGCTGAACGGATGACCGACCACCAGGCTCGGCGCGTATTGCTCTTCCAGCAGCTTGCGGGCGATGGCGTCCGTCTTGCTGTCGTCCACCAGTTGCTCGACCACGGTCTTGAGCAAGTACACCTGCATGGCTTGCAGGTAACCGCAGACCGCCGCGTTTTCCGCATACTTCTCCGACAACGGAGAAAGCAAGGGTTGCAAGGCCAGGGTGATGGTTTCTTCGTTGAGCTGGCGCAGTAGATTGCTCGACTCGCGCTTCCACTGCGGCAGGCTGGCGAGTTCTTCGTTCAGACGTTCTTCCAGCCACGAAATGTCGTCGTGAAAACGCTCGCGATCGGCTTCCGGCAACTGGGCAAATTCGGCTTCGTCCACGGCTTTGCCTTCGCTCATCGGCGTAAAGGCGATATTGGTGCTGTCGCGGTACAGCGCAACATCCTTCTCCAGCGCCAGGCGCTCGATCACGTCCAGCGCCTTGTCGTAACGCTGGTTGAAGGCGCGGTCGATGGCGCTTTTCTTCTGCTGGTAGGACGGGTGCTCGAACACGGCCGGAAAAGTCGCCAGCAGGTTGTCGATCAAGCCGTTGATGTCATCGATAAAGGCGCCGGCGGTGCCCGATGGCAATTCCAGGGCACGAGGTTCGCGAGGATCATCGAAATTGTTGACGTAGACCCAGTCCGCCGGGGTCTGCAGGCGTTTGCCTTCGGCTTTCAGGTAGCGTTTGACGAACGAAAACCGGCCGGTGCCGGGCTCGCCCATGACGAATACGTTGTAACCGGGGCGTGGCATCGCCACACCGAACTGCAAGGCTTCGACCGCACGTTCCTGGCCAAGCACACCGCGGAAGGGCTCCAAATCATTGGTGGTAGAGAAGCTGAACTGTTCAGCGGAAAACGGACGGGTCAGCGCTTCGGGCGCTAGACGCAAGCTGGCAGCAACAGGATCAGGCATCGGGCTTCCTTACATCAGGCGGGGCAGATAGCGGCATTCTGGCGCTGCCCATACCTCACTTGCAAGGCGCGCCTCTAGCCAAAGCATAGACAAAGCGGCATCCCTAGGTGGGCCGGGGCCAAATCAATGTTTTCAACGAATGTTTTGCAAAAAATCACGGAACCCCGGGATCGTGCCTAAACTCCAAACTGCGCGGCTGGATTAATAACTGGCCCACTGGCGCCGGATTGGGCCAGACCCCTTGTCCATTGGTATGCACATAAAGAGAACAAAGCTATGAAACGGATTCTTCTCGGTACTCTCTTCACCGCTGTATCCATCAACGCCATGGCTCAGGCGCCAGGCGGCCCGGATTGCGGTTGGGGCAACATGCTGTTCGAAGGTCAGCGTGGCACCCCGGCTCACTTCCTGGCATCCACCACCAACGGCACTTCCGGCAACGCAACTTTCGGTATGACCTCTGGTACCAACGGTTGCTCGACCAATGCGTCGCTGACCTATGGCGGCAAATCCTGGATTGCCATGAATGGCATGATGAACGAGCTGTCCGAAGACATGGCCAAGGGTCAGGGCGAAGCGCTGACCACTTACGCTGTGGTACTGGGCGTGGCGCCGGAAGACCGTGCGCATTTCGCCGCCGTCACTCATGAGCACTTCCAGCAGATCTTCAGCAAGGCTGATGTGACCGCTGACGACGTGCATACCAACACCCTGGCCGTTCTGAAGAGCGATCCTCGTCTGGCCAAGTACGCCACTCAAGCTTAAGCTCGACCCGCCCGCTTCTCTTTCGGGGAGCGGGTTTTGTTTTTTGAACCTGACCCTCTTTGGGTAATGTCATTCAACTGTAGGAGCTGTCGAGTGAAACGAGGCTGCGATCTTTGCTTTTAAAGATCAAAGGATCGCAGCCTCGTTTCACTCGACAGCTCCTACAGACAAATGGCATCAACCGCGCTGGGTCTTTGTTTCTTTCGACTTAAGTTGCCCACTATGCTCAAACGCCTTGCCTGGCTGGCGCTCTGTGTCTGCGCCCCGCTGTCTGCCACGCCCAAAATCGACAATCAACGTTTGCAGCAACTGGCCAATGACCCCTTCTGGATTTCCCTGGGTCACTACGAAACCGCCAAACTCGGCGGCTGGCGCAGCTATGTCAGCGACAAGAAATTCTTCCTCGCCGCCGACGGCAATGAACATCCTGACCGTGAACTAACGGCGACCGTGCAAGCGCTGTACGCCCCGGCCAGTGCCGGTGAAAAACATGCGCAATGCGTCTACCCGGCCCGCACCCGCTGGCTCAAAGCACAGCTCAACCTGACCGATCTGCCAAAGCTTCCCTGCACTGAATTCAAGCAATGGTTCAAGGATGTTTCGCCCCACAGTGCGGTGATGATTTTCCCGGCGGCGTATCTGAACAGTCCATCATCGATGTTTGGCCACACGTTGCTGCGCATCGACCAGGCCAATGTGCAGAGCGATCAAACCGCCCTGCTCAGTTATGCGATCAACTTCGGCGCGTACATTGAAGGCTCGGACAATAGCATCCTGTATGCCTGGAAAGGCTTGATGGGCGGCTATCCTGGTCTGTTTGCGCTGGTGCCGTATCAAGAAAAACTCTCGGAATACCGCAGTCTCGAGAATCGCGATCTGTGGGAATACCGCCTGAACCTGACCCAGGCAGAAACCGAGCGCATGGTCGAGCACGTCTGGGAGCTCAAGCAGATCCAGTTCGACTATTTTTTCTTCGACGAAAACTGCTCTTATCGTCTGCTGGAATTGCTGCAAGTAGCCCGCCCAAGCCTGCGATTGACCGAACAGTTCCCGCTGACCGCAATTCCTACCGACACCGTCAAGGCGGTGAAAGAAGCCGGATTGGTGGAATCCATTCAGTATCGACCGTCTCGCGAACGTGAACTGCTGAGCCGCGCCGAGCCGTTGACCCATTCAGAACAGGAGTGGGTGCTGAAAGTCAGTGCCGATCAGAAGCAGTTGCAGGAACCGGCGTTCAAGGCTCAACCCAAGGATCGTCAGGCGTTGATCATCGACGCCGCCTATCGCCTGGAGCGCTACCGCGCCAACGGCCAGGAGCGTGATCCGCAACGGGCGCAGCGCAGTTTCGAACTTCTGCGGGCGATCAACCAGAACCCCGCGCCGGAACTGGACATCCCGCAACCCGGCCTGCCTGAGGACGGCCATGAATCGCGCACCTGGCAGGCCGGCATCGGCACTCGAGGCGACAAGGCGTTTGGCGAGTATGGCTTGCGCATGGCTTATCACGACCTCAACGACAACGCCGAGAGCTTCCCCCTCGGCGCGCAGATTGAAATCCTGCAAATGAAACTGCGCCAGTACGAAGGCAATCACTGGCAGTTGCAGCAATTGGACCTGGCGACCATCCGCTCCCTGACCCCGCGCAATGAATTGTTGCAACCACTCTCGTGGCAAGTCACCGGCGGCCTGGAGCGCGTGCCGGGCAAGCATGACGACGAAACCCTGGTCAGCCACGTCAATGGTGGTGGCGGCGGGACCTGGCAACTGGGCGACGACATGCTCGGCTTTGCTTTGGGCACCGTGCGCATTGAACACAACAACGACTTTGCCGGCTTCATCGCCCCGGCGGCGGGCTTCAACAGCGGTTTGCTGTGGAAAAACCCGTTGGGTAACCTCAGCCTGGAAGCCAAGGGCGATTTTTTCACCAATGGCGAAGTGCGCCGTAGCGTGAGTCTGAATCAGCAGTGGGAATTGTCGCGCAACCTGGGTTTGCGCCTGAGTGCCCAGCGAGAATTCAGCCACCTGGCTTCGCCCGAGAACGAAGTGATGCTTGAGGTGAAGTGGTATCACTATTGATCTTTTGATCTTTCTTTCACATCCCGCTCACGAATCCACTCCTAGACTTCCCCTATAGGCCGTTGACGGTCTGGGAGTCTGAGATGTGGCGTTGCGTGGGTGTGGTGGGTTTGCTGATGTTGATCGCGGGTTGCCAGACGACCCACGAGGATCTGATCGCCAAGGGTTATCCACCGGCATTCGCCGATGGCTTCGATGACGGTTGCAGCAGTGGCCGGCAAGCGGCGGGGGCAATCACCGGAGAGTTTCGTAAAAACGTTCCGCGTTACCTCACGGACAAGCAGTACGCCGAGGGCTGGAGCGATGGCTTCCGTCAGTGTCAGGCAATGCGCGAAAGCGAGGACCGTGAGGATTATCGCAGCCACCATTGGGACGAGCGCGAAAAAGCCTGGCAGCAGCAGAAGGATCAGGACGCCGCTCGTGCTTTTCGCTCGCAATAAGTCGCTGACAGATATCTGTCGAAACTAAAAGCCTGCGACCATGGCCCAAACCCTATAACGGGAGAACACCATGAGTCGTGCCTTCGTCAATGAAGATAACGCCGCCGCGCAAGCCGATCAGCCCGTCGAACGGCAGGTCAGTGCGCAGCCCAATTACGTCACGCCCGCCGGGCTTGCGCAGCTTCAGGCGAAACTTGCCGAGGTGCAAAACCTGCTCAATGAGCAAAGTGCGAAAGGTGAACTGGCCGACAAGCAGCGCCAGGCTGACCTCGAGCGTGACTGGCGGTATTTCAATCAACGACTGCAAAGCGCCCAGTTAGTCATCCCGGACTCCTCGACCGACAAGGTACAGATTGGCGGCTGGGTGACGTTCGCCGATGAACAGGGCAACGAACAACGCGTGCAGTTGGTGGGCGAGGATCAGGCGGATGCCGCCAGCGGATTGATCAACTGGGGCTCGCCGCTGGGGCGGGCGTTGTTGGGCGTGCAGGTGGGGGATGAAGTGCTGTGGAAGCGGCCGGCGGGGGACTTGGTGATTGAGGTTTTGGGCATAGAAATTGGGTGAGCTTGAAGGCGCCATCGTCGGAACGCCGCCCGGAGCAAGCTCGCGATAGGCGCACCTCGGTGTAACTGAAAAACCAAAAAAAACGGAGCCCCGAAGGCTAATGCCGATCAGTTAAGCCTTCTCGCTTGACCTTTGGCCGCAAGAAATCAAAATCCGATGCCTGTACTGGCATCGGATTTTTTTATGCGTCTCGCTCGGGCACTGGAACTGACCCAC
>NZ_JBBWCB010000074.1:0-29329 GCF_039888995.1 Pseudomonas rossensis
GTCGCTGGCCTGGCCAAGCCACGTGCGGTGTGGGTCATGCTGCCGGCCGGCGCACCGACCGAAGACACCATCGACACCCTGAGCACCTTGCTCGAAGCTGGCGATACCATCATCGACGGCGGCAACACCTTCTATAAGGACGACATCCGCCGGGCGAAAAACCTCTCGGAAAAAGGCCTGCACTACGTCGACGTTGGCACCTCCGGCGGCGTCTGGGGCCTGGAGCGGGGCTACTGCATGATGATCGGTGGCGAAGCCGAGGTGGTTAAACGCCTTGATCCGCTGTTCGAGAGCCTTGCACCGGGACTGGGCGACATCCCTCGCACCAAGGACCGCAAGTCCGAAGACGATCGTGCCGAGCGCGGTTACATCCACGCAGGCCCGGCCGGTTCGGGCCATTTCGTGAAAATGATCCACAACGGCATCGAATACGGAATGATGCAGGCCTTCGCCGAAGGCTTCGACATCCTCAAGACCAAGGCCAGCACCAACCTGCCGGAAGACCAGCGTTTCGACCTGAACGTAGGCGACATCGCCGAAGTCTGGCGTCGTGGCAGCGTCGTGTCGTCCTGGTTGCTCGACCTGACCGCCGACGCGCTGGCCAGCGATCCTAAACTCGACGGTTACACAGGCGAAGTGGCTGACAGCGGTGAAGGTCGCTGGACCATCGAAGCCGCCATGGAGCAATCGGTGCCTGTACCGGTGCTGTCGAACTCGCTGTTCTCCCGCTACCGTTCGCGCGGGCAAGGCACCTTTGGCGACAAGATTCTCTCGGCCCAGCGCTTCGGCTTCGGCGGCCATGTGGAGACTTCGAAAAAATGACCCGTCTGATCCGCAATAAATCCAAGGCAGAACCCGCACCACCGACCACGCTGTTTCTGTTCGGTGCCCATGGTGATCTGGTCAAGCGTCTGCTGATGCCGGCGCTGTACAACCTGAGTCGTGACGGTCTGCTTGGGGATGGACTGCGGATCATCGGCGTTGACCACAACGCCATCACCGATGAAGCCTTTGCCCGCAAGCTCGAAGATTTCATTCGAGCTGAAGTGGCGAGCAAGGTCGGCAAGGGCGATCAAGCCCTTGATCCGGAACTGTGGGCCAAACTGGCCAAAGGCATCAGCTACGTCCAGGGCGACTTCCTGGACGACAGCACTTATCAAGCGCTGGCGGCGAAAATCGCCGCCAGCGGTACTGGCAACGCTGTCTTCTACCTGGCCACCGCGCCACGTTTCTTCAGCGAAGTGGTGCGTCGTCTCGGCGCCGCCGGCTTGCTGCAAGAGTCGCCAGAAGCGTTCAGAAGGGTAGTGATCGAAAAACCCTTCGGTTCCGATCTGCATACTGCCGAAGCCTTGAACACTTGTTTGCTCAAGGTGATGACGGAAAACCAGATCTACCGGATCGATCACTATCTGGGCAAGGAAACCGTGCAGAACATTTTGATCAGCCGGTTCTCCAACAGCCTGTTCGAAGCGTTCTGGAACAACCACTACATCGACCACGTACAAATCACCGCCGCCGAAACCGTCGGCGTGGAAACCCGTGGCAGTTTTTATGAACACACCGGCGCCATGCGGGACATGGTGCCCAATCACCTGTTCCAATTGCTGGCAATGGTCGCGATGGAGCCGCCGGCCGCCTTTGGCGCCGATGCGGTACGCGGTGAGAAAGCCAAGGTGGTCGGTGCGATTCGTCCCTGGACAGTCGAGGAAGCGCTGGCCAATTCTGTGCGCGGCCAATACGCGCCCGGCGAAATCGACGGCAAGCCGTTGCCGGGGTATCGCCAGGAAAACAACGTGGCGCCCGACAGCAACACCGAAACCTATGTGGCACTTAAGGTCATGATCGACAACTGGCGCTGGGTCGGCGTGCCGTTTTACCTGCGCACCGGCAAGCGCATGAGCGTGCGCGACACCGAGATTGTCATCTGCTTCAAACCGGCGCCGTATGCGCAGTTCCGCGATACTGAAGTCGATGAGCTGCAACCGACCTATCTGCGAATCCAGATTCAGCCTAACGAAGGCATGTGGTTCGATCTGCTGGCCAAACGGCCCGGTCCAGCCTTGAAAATGGCCAATATCGAACTGGGGTTTGCCTACAAGGATTTCTTTGAAATGCAGCCGTCCACCGGCTATGAAACCCTGATCTACGATTGCCTGACCGGCGATCAGACGCTGTTCCAGCGCGCCGACAACATCGAGAACGGCTGGCGCGCCGTGCAGCCTTTCCTTGATGCCTGGCAGCAGGACGCGAGCGTGCAGAGCTATGCCGCTGGCGAAGACGGCCCGCTGGCTGCAGAAGATCTCCTGACTCGCGATGGTCGCGTCTGGCACGGTCTCGGATGAGTGATACAACGTCGCAACCCATCCGTTTTTTACTCAGTGACATGGACGGCACCTTGTTGCTGCCCGATCACAGCCTCAGCCAACGCACCCTCTCAGCGGTCCGCTCCTTGCGCGAGGCGGGCGTGTTGTTCAGCCTGGCCACCGGTCGTCCACCCAAAGCCATGTTGCAGCAGATTGAAGCCCTGGGCGTCGACCTGCCAACGGCAGCCTTCAATGGCGGCACCATCGTCAATCCGGACGGCAGTTTGCTGGTCGCGTATTACTTGCCGGCAACGGCGGCGCTGACCACTCTGGCGTTGTTTGCCGACCGGCCGGACATCGAAATCTGGGTGTTCAGTGGTGGCGACTGGTTGCTGAAAGACCCGAACGGCCCAATGGTGCCTCGTGAACAGCACGGCCTGGGTTATCCGCCAGTGGTGGTCGAGAGTTTTGAGCCGTACCTGGAACGCATCGACAAGATCGTCGCCACCAGCAACAACACGCAGTTGTTGATTGAGCTGGAAGCGCTCCTGCTGCCCAAAGTGGAAGGCCAGGCACAGGTCTCCCGTTCACAGCCGATTTATCTGGACGTGACCGCGATGCAAGCCAACAAGGGTGCAGCGCTGGCGACACTGGCCGAATTTCTCGGTGTGCCGCTGGAGCAGACCGCGGCGCTGGGCGATGGCGGCAACGACCCGGCGATGTTTCACCGCGCAGGCTTGTCGATCGCCATGGGGCAGTCGGAAGAGGCGGTGAAGCGCCAGGCGGACGTGGTGACGGGCGCCAATACCGAGGACGGCGCGGCGCAGGCAATCGAGCGCTACATCCTGAAACGCTGAAACCCCTGTAGGAGCTGTCGAGTGCAGCGAGGCTGCGATCTTTTGATGTTGCTTTTACAAGCGAAGATCAAAAGATCGCAGCCTCGTTGCACTCGACAGCTCCTACAGGTTGATTGGTGTTACAGCCAGAAACTCACGGCATACCAGCCAAGAACACCCATCACCACGGTGTACGGCAACGCCATCCACACCATCCGTCCGTACGACAGTCGAATCAGCGGTGCAATCGCCGAGGTCAGCAGGAACAGAAACGCAGCCTGACCATTGGGCGTCGCCACGCTCGGCAGGTTGGTGCCGGTGTTGATCGCAATCGCCAGCGTCTCGAAATGCTCACGGCTCATGTGGCCGGAGATGAAGGCCTGTTTGACTTCGGTGATGTAAATGGTCGCGACGAACACGTTATCGCTGATGGCCGACAGCAAGCCGTTGGCAATAAACAGCATGCCCGGCTGTTGATCCGCTGGCAGCGCCAACACCCACTGGATCAAAGGCGTGAACAGTTGCTGATCGTGAATCACCGCCACCACCGCGAAAAACACCACTAGCAGCGCTGTGAACGGCATGGCGTCCTTGAACGCGTTGCCGATACGGTGCTCGTCGGTGATGCCAGTGAATGCGGTGATCAGCACGATCACCATCAAGCCGATCAGGCCGACCTCAGCAATATGGAACGCCAACCCCGCAATCAGAATCAGCGCTGCCAATCCCTGCACGATGAGTGCTGCACGTTGGCGCGAGGTGCGTTCGGCATTGTCTTCTGCAGCGTAATTGGCCAGAACCGCACGCACGTTGTCCGGCAACAGCGTGCCGTAACCGAACCAGCGAAGTTTCTCCAGCAGGACGCAGGTCACCAGGCCTGCCACCAGGACCGGCAATGAAACCGGGGCGACTTTCAGAAAGAACTCAGAGAAGTGCCAGCCCATCTCGTGGCCGATCAGCAGGTTCTGCGGCTCACCGACCAATGTGCAAACACCGCCCAGTGCGGTACCCACGGCACCGTGCATCAGCAGGCTGCGCAGAAAGGCGCGGAATTGTTCGAGGTCGGCGTGATGGAGTGTGGGCAGGTGCTGGTCATCGCCAAACTCGCTGTCCTGACGCGGATCGTTGCCCGAGGCGACGCGGTGATACACCGAGTAGAACCCGACGGCTGCACTGATGATCACGGCGGTCACGGTCAAGGCATCAAGAAACGCCGACAGAAACGCCGACAGGAAGCAGAACATCAACGCCAGCAGCGCCTTGGAGCGAACCCCGAGCAGCAGTCGTGAGAACAGAAACAGCAGCAGGTCTTTCATGAAGTAGATGCCGGCCACCATGAACATCAGCAGCAGGATCACCGGGAAGTTGTGCACCAGCTCGTCGTAGAGTGCCTGGGGCGTGGTCATCTTCAGCAACAGTGCTTCGATCAACAGCAGGCCGCCGGGCATTAACGGATAACACTTGAGCGCCATGGCCAGGGTGAAGATAAACTCCAGCACCAGCAACCAGCCGGTCACCACCGGGCCTACGGTCCACAGCGCCAATGCGTTGAGAATCAGGAAGCCGACAATGCTTGCCTTGTACCAGCGGGGTGAATGCCCGAGAAAATTGTGCGCGAACGCCTGTGCCATTGAACCGGGCATCGGCTACTCCTTGTATTAAGAAGCGCGCAACTTGCCGTAAGCAGAAGGGAAGATCAAGTGTAGGAAAACTGTGCAGGCCTACGCCAGATAGCGTGCGACGATCGCTCGATAGTTGCCATCCAGTGAATAGCCTCCGACGACAATGTTTCCGTCGGCCTGCATGACCACGGAAGTCGCGGTATCCAGGCTGCGGCCCAGGCGGGTGCGAACCCAACCGGTGCCATTGCCGAAGCTGCGATCGAGTTGCCCGTCGGGCAGATGCCGCGCCAGAATGAAATCCGCCTCGACGCCGCCGATCGTGGCTCCGACCGTCACCACGCAGCCGTCCGGCAGTGCCTGTGCGTCGGTCCACTGGCAGCCGCTGTGACCGATTTCCAGCAATTGGGCCTGGCCTCCATTGCAATGAATGTCCGGGCGACCGTTGCTGTGTACTTTCAGTGCCATGCAATGCATCGGGTCGCGGCTGCTGCCAAAGCACTGCACATCGCCATTTTCCTGTTGGACGATCTGGCTGACCTGAGCGCTATACCCACGTGCCTTGAAGGTCATGAAACCATCCACGGCGAAACAATCGTCGAGCCTGCCGTCGGTTTGATAGCGGGCCAGCAGACCTTCTTCAGGGAAGTTGATCGACCCGCCCACCAGGATCCGGCCGTCTCGTTGCACCATGAGGCTGCTGAGCCAGGTGTTCATCAGCAAGTGCCTGACAATCACAAAGCCACGACCGTTGAAGGTGTCGTCCAGCGAGCCGTCGGTGTTGAGCCGTATCAGCATGCCGACATGATCGGACAGTTCGAAGTGATGATTGGCCTGCAGCAGGATTCGACCATCCTCCTGCACGCAGAAATCACAAGCTTCTGCACCCGATACGCCGGGGGGGAGCCAAGTGTCACGCATGCCTCGGGAAAGACCGCCCGGCAGACGCACGACGCAGCGGCCATTGTCGCCAAAACATCGAGCCGGCCGACCATGCTGATCAAACAGGGCAAGGGCGGGCAGTGTCCGGTGAGCATTTTCGTAGTGCAGGCCGGCTACCAGAATGTGCCCATCAGGCAGACGTGGACTTTGCCGGCCATGGCCTCGAAGCCGTGTTCAAATTGCCCGATGACGCTGCCTTGATTGCCGAACGCCAGATCTGCCGAGCCGTCGTCGAGCAAGCGTGCCACGCCGAAGCGGCTACCGCCTGGCGTTCCGACCTTCGCCGCGATTAACAACCTGCCACGTGAATCAATCGCGACCCCGTTGGCCATGCTCGAGAGGCTGCCAGCGAAATACACCTGGGTTTTGCCAGACGAGGCAAAGGTTGTATCAAGTTTGCCGGCGTTGTTCAGGGTTGCCGGTAATGCAAACGCGGTCTGGATTGACATGCACGCAGCTCCTTGCGAGTCGTCCTGAACCGGGAGTTTGGGTGGCGACTGTATAAGGAAACATTCAATCCCTGAACGCCTGGATGCACAACTGTCATAACTAACAGACGGAGGGTCGCTGTGTGCCAGAACAGTGTCTTTTCGACCCACTGACAAGCCTGCCAAGTGGTTGGTCGCGTGCAAGTTCGAACAATAATCGGGGGAGGGCGCGGGTTACCGTTTGGTAACCCGCAAAACGCTTAGTGTGGCATCGACCACGATTGGAGTTTGTAACCCTCCTCGCTCAATTCCGCACGTGCCGCTTCAAGCAGGCATTCAAGTTGCGCAGGATCGGTATAGGCACTGCTTGGGATCTGCTTACGGCCGATGCTGCGGGTGTTGGTGCGATCGATAACGGTCAGGCTGAGTTCGCCATTACCGTCTTGTGGGGCCCAGGCCACGCATTGGAACGGTTGGAATGCGCGGTCGGCAATCAAAAGAGCTTCGTTGATGCGGAGCGGGGCGTTCATGGGTTTTTCTCTCTGTATGCCCAATCAAGTGATGTGCCGTCGGTTGGGCTTACCGTTCGGCTGGTTACTTGTACTGATGCCCGCAACCGGGGGGCGGGTCACATACAATTAAAAGAAATATCAACTTTCTTTGATTGGCTCAAGGTGTGGACAGGATTTGAAAGCTGAATGAAAGGAAGGACTCGTTAGGTAACTAACTAAGCCGCTTCTTATAACTAATAACGCAACCGCTCTATAGTCAAACGGTACAAGGTCACGTCAAATTATTGCTAACGTTACAGCCAGGTCCGCCAAACGACTGTTTTTAATAATATTTCATAAATTTGGCGCCAAGGAACAGCCATGATCGAAGCGCCTGCCTTACGACGTCTGTTAGTAGTGGACCCCTGCGACGACTGTCATCGTCTATTGCCGGGTTTACGCTCTGTGGGTTGGGATGTTGACAGCTGCAGCCTGGAAAACGCAGGGGACAAAACTTGCGACGTCGGCCTGTTGCGTTTGCAGCCTTTTCACCTCGAACGCCCGGAAGCCGTCAAAGAGCTGATCAGCCGTAGCGGTACCGAGTGGATCGCCGTACTCAACCAGGAAGTCCTGCGATTGCAGAATGTCGGGGACTTTGTCTGCGAATGGTTCTTCGATTTCCATACCTTGCCATTCGATGTGTCTCGGGTTCAGGTGACGCTGGGTCGGGCATTCGGGATGGCACGCCTGCGCGGGCAGGGCACGGTTCACATTGATCAGCCTGAACACGAGCTGCTTGGCGACAGCAAACCCGTTCGCGAACTGCGCAAGTTGCTGAGCAAGCTGGCGCCCACCGAGTCTCCGGTATTGATCCGTGGTGAAAGCGGTACCGGTAAAGAACTGGTCGCCCGCACGCTCCATCGACAATCCCAACGTCACAGCAAACCCTTTGTCGCGATCAATTGCGGCGCAATTCCAGAACACTTGATCCAGTCCGAACTGTTTGGCCACGAGAAGGGTGCTTTTACTGGCGCCCATCAACGCAAGGTCGGGCGGATCGAAGCGGCTAACGGCGGCACGCTGTTTCTCGACGAGATCGGTGATCTGCCCCTGGAGCTGCAGGCGAACCTGTTGCGTTTCCTCCAGGAAAAGCACATCGAGCGGGTGGGCGGCAGTCAGCCGATTCCTGTGGATGTGCGGGTATTGGCCGCGACCCATGTCGATCTTGAGGCCGCGATCGAAAAGAAACGCTTTCGCGAAGATCTGTATTATCGCCTGAACGTGTTGCAGGTCGTGACCGCGCCCTTACGTGAGCGTAATGGCGATCTGTCGATGCTGGCCAACCACTTTTCCCATTTCTACAGTCATGAAACCGGCCGCCGTCCGCGCAGCTTCAGTGAGGACGCCTTGATTGCCATGGGCAAGCATGACTGGCCGGGCAATGTGCGCGAGCTGGCCAACCGGGTACGTCGCGGGTTGGTACTGGCCGAAGGCCGGCAGATCGAAGCGCGAGACCTGGGGCTGATCAGCCAGCAGGCCGTTGCCGCGCCGATGGGCACGCTGGAAAACTACAAGCACCGGGCAGAGCGCCAGGCCTTGTGCGATGTACTTAACCGCCACAGCGATAATTTGAGCATCGCCGCCAAGGTGCTGGGGATATCCAGGCCTACCTTCTACCGTTTGTTGCACAAGCATCAGATACGTTAGACGCAAGATCTAAAGATCACAAGATCGCAGCCTTCGGCAGCTCCTACATTGGAATGCGTTCACCCTGTAGGAGCTGCCGAAGGCTGCGATCTTTTGATCTACAACAAAAAAAAACCCGCTGGGATTGAAGTCGCAGCGGGGCTTTGTTGTTGTGGATTAGAAGTAGTACGGGAATTTCAGGCTGAAGGAAAAGTCTGGCGAGTCGTCGGTCAGACCGATGGACAGGTTGGGAACGATCGTCAGGTTATCGGTTGCTGCCAGCGTCATGCCGATGTTGAAGTTGGCCGAGTTGTAATCGCTGTTGGTAATCGATTGCCAATCGCCACCGTCCGGCTTGATCTTGCTCTTGCTGGCGAACTGGTCGGTGAACGAGAACGACATACTCATCTTCTCGTTCAAGGCGAAAGCAATGCCGGCGCCGACCTGCCAGGAGTTGCCCAGTTTCACGTCACCGGGCACCTTGGAGTTGATCTGAGGGCTGATGTCGCTGAAAGAGTCTTCAATGTTGTAGGTGTAGGACAGGCTGCCGAACAGCACGGCCGGGTCGAAGGTCTTGACCAGCGAGATACCCGGGGTGATCGCCCAGACACCGTTGCCGGTAGGCAAGTCCTCGGGTACCGAGAGGTTATCGTTGGCCGGGTCATTGACCAGCTTGATGCCGTAAGGGTCATCACCGGTCGGCGCCTTGACGCGCAGTGTAACGACCGCGTCGGGCAGGTTGGCTGACTCATCCAGAAACTTGTAAGCAACGCCAACGTTCACATCGCCAATGGTCGGGTCGCGGGTAACGGTTGCGTCCGACGTCACCGGGCCAGCGCCACCGGCGCCACCGGAGGAATACGTGGATTGGCGATAAACCACGGGGACGTTAATGTCGAACTGCCAGCGTTGTCCCGTGTTGTAGCGGGCGGTCAGGTCCAGGGTCCAGTTGTCGGCCTTGATGCGGTCGAGGTTGATGTTGCCGAGGAAAATCGAGTCCAGTGCCAGGAAGCCGTTAAGTACCAATGCACGGGTATCGTAGTGCGTGTAGGTCAGGCCGGTTTCGACGCTGAACTTGCCGCCACCGAAGAAGCCGCTGGCTTCGTCATACAGGTTGGAAACGCTTTGCGCAGGCTCCGAATCATCCTTGAGCGATTGGCCGTATGAACTGCCTGTGGTTCCCGGCGCACCGGCGGCCACCGTCTGGCCACCCCGGGTCGTTTCGGCAGGGGATTTGGTCAGGCGTTTGGGAGCCGGTGTCGCAGGTGTTTCTTCGACTTGGCGAACGCGTTGCTCGAGTACCATCAGCGCGTTCTGTTGTGCTTCGTAACGCTGTTTCAACTCCATGAGTTCTTGTTTTAGTATCTCGACCTGGGGGTCCGGTGCTGCGTATAGCAGTGTTGCCGGGGCCAGGCTACTCAAACAAACGATAGCTCTGAACGTTAACGATCGGTGCATGGATTAGCCGTCCCTTCTGACTTTATCTGATGAGACTGAGCGTAGATCAGAATCCTTGAGTGCGAAGACCTTTGAGCTGGTCCAGGTTGCCGTTCAGCGACCCGGCTGTCGCCACGTTGTCACGCAGCACGACATTGAGGGACGTGAGGTTGCGGACCTGGTTGCCACCGCCGAGCAAAGTCGTGTTCTGCATCAGCCCACCCTGGCCCAGGCGTTGTACGGTACTGCCCTGGTTGTTGTTGGCCACTATGTTGAGTTGCACACCCGTACCGGCCGAGGAAATGCTCAGCGAGCCCGCGCCATTGGCGCCGACCAACGTCGAGCCTGCGGCCAATGCCTGGCCCTGCTGTTGCGTTGTTGGCGCTTGGTTAGCCCTTGTGACGTTGATATCAACGTTGTTGTAGGCAGTGTTATGGTCGCCGGCAGCACGCACGACTTGAGTGACGCCTTCGGTGCTGTTGAGGCCGCTGCCGCCAATGACGGTACCGGTGCCTTGCGAACTCGCTGAGCCATTACCTTTTTCGTTGATTATCGACACATAGAACTGTGGCGTGATGGTCGATTGTTGAATTTGCATCGAGGAAGTTGCCCCGATCAGTTCACCGTTGGCATTTTGCCAAGTGCTGGTCATGACAATGCCGAAACTGACGATCCGTCCCGGCATGACATAGCGGCCTCGCAGGCTCGCCAATTCCTGATCGTTCAGTTCAATGGGTTTGAATATCTGTGCCTGGGTCGGCAGGCTGGTGGCCAGGCAAACCATCGCCAGCCAGATTGGAGTCTTCATGGGAATGCTCCCGGAGCGTCGTGCTCCCTTGTTATTAGAAGAAGTCGCTTTGGATGAATCCGAAATCCATCAACTCTGCGTCTTGCACCGGGCTGAAGGTGTTGATGCGGTTCTTGGCGGTCAGTGGCAGGGGTGGGTCGAGCAACGCATTGGTTTTGTCGTAGCCCTGGCCGATGATGGCAAAGATGATGCCGTTCCAGCCTTTTACAAAGTCTTCGACTTTGTAACGTTTATGACCGAGTACCGGATCTCCGATATAGACCCAGCCCTTATGAACTCTTTGCATAACCACAAAATGTTTGTAGCCACGGATATCCATGAGTACCACAACCGGAATTCTGATCTCGCTCAACGTTTCCTGCGCAACCCGGTAACCACGGGCCCGCATGCCGATACTTTCCACGTAGCGCTTCATGTCGAGCATGGAAAAGCCCTGGACGCGGACAAGATCCTGATCGGAGTGTGCCAGCATGCCTTCGATGATTTGTTCTTCGTTCACGTCCAGCCAATAGGCCTGACGCAATACCGTTGCCAGCGCAGCTGCGCCGCAACTGAAGTCGGTTTTCTGTTGGACCAGGTCGGCAAACTTGCGCTCACGCACGCTTTGGATCGGCTTGAACACCACCGCGCCGCCCGGCAGGACGGAAAGCGGTATTTGTGCAGCCTCGCTAACACTGGTCACGCAAAGCAAAAATGCCAAGGCGATAATGCGCATAGTGGGATGCCTTCTGGTTGTGTTGAAAAAAGGCCCCCATAAGGGGGCCTCCAGAGACAGCAATTAGAACGACTGATTGGAAATGGCCAGCGAGTTGCTTTGTTGGTTACCCACACCGGCAGCCACGTTGACGCCCAGGTTGCCACTGCCACCATTCACCGAACCGCTCAGGGTTGCAGTGTTGGTCACAGGGTTTGCCCAGCCAGTTGGAGTCAGCACTTGATAGGAGTAGGTGTTGCTCAAATCAAATGAACTGCTCTCACTGAAGCTTCCCGCTTTTGCGAACTCGGATTCGGACGATTTACTGGCCGATTTTTCGAACGAGGAGGCGTTCGATTTCTCGAACGACTTATCGAACGATTTTTCGAACGAGGAATCGCGCGATTGGTCGTACGAGGATTCGTGAGATCTGTCGTACGAGGAGTCGCGAGATCTGTCGAACGAGGATTCGCTCGATTTGTCGAACGATTTGTTTACCGCTACGTCAAGCGTTGCGTCAAGCGATGCGCTAAGCGATGCCTCGGAACTCCTGCTGCGGGTGCGATCGCCAAAGCCATTGTTGACGGTAGTGGAACTGGAAGCCGCCGTATCAATGTCCAAAGTAGCGCCCAGGGAAGCGTTCAAGGATGCACTCGAAGAACCGCTTGCACTGCTGCTGTTGGAACCGCTCGCAGAACTGCTGTTAGAACCGCTCGCAGAACTGCTGTTGGAACCGCTCGCAGAACTGCTCTCCGAACCGCTTATATCAACGCTAAGGGAACCGCTGGAATTAGAGCTCTTGGCTCCGGCCGCGGCCCAGCTCGAAGAAGCGCTTTCACTGCCGCTAAGCTCGAATGACTTATCTTTAGAGAAACTACCGCTGGCCGTGTTGGTAACGGTAATCGTATCTACGCGGTAGGTCCGATCAGCGGTGTTATTCACTATCAGGCCAGGACCGTTTTGATTGGCAGAGGCGGTGGCTGTTGCGTTACCCAGCGGGGCATTGGAGTTGGCAATTGCCATGGTGTTTTTCTGCTGGTTGAGGTCGCCGCCAGCAATGTTGATACCCATGTTGCCGCTACTGCCATCGCCCGATCCGCTCATCACGGCAGAGTTTGTGACGCCGTAGTTGTTGACCTTATTATTGTTGCTGTATTGCGAGACTCTAGCGCTGGCTTGGGAAGTGCCGAACACAAAGCTGTTATCGAGACTGGAGTCGGAGCCAGCGTTTGCGATGGCGGCCGCGTTGTCTTGTTGGTTGCCCGCGCCTGCTGCCACGTTGACGCCGACGTTGCCGCTCGCGCCTGAGGCAGAGCTGTTCATCTCGGCTGAGTTCTGAGTCCCTTCGTTGTGGATGCGGTTGCCGGTACTGGTCTGCCTATCGTTTGCATTGGCGGTCGCTTTGGTTTGGATCCAGGTTGGAGGAGGAGTGTGGTGGCCACCGTTATGATGACCATTATGGTTACCACGTCGATCGTTCTGACCCGCTTGTGCAGCTACAGCCAAGACCGCAGCAATTGCAAAAACCAGAGGCTTTATTGCCATCGAAGGTTTCATGGTGATTCTCCGTACTTATTTTAGGTTAAGTGTTGTACCTACCTGTTTGGGTCAATCCGTGACCCGGACGCTCAGGGTGTTGGCCGTTCGGTTTCCCACCCCGGCGCTCTGATTCAACTGGATCACCCCACGGCTACCGGTGAAGGCCTGATCGCTGGTAGCGACCTGGCGATAGCCTGGTGCAGAGTCAGTTGGATCGGAGTTAGTGATCAGCGCCACGTTCTGTTGCCTGAGGACGCTGTCGTCGATACTTTGCGGCTGTGTGCCAATGCTTATCCGCAGGGCATTGGCTTGCTGGTTGCTGGCGCCCGCGCTCTGGTTGACGCCCAGTACGCCGTTGCCGTGGCTGAAGGAGTCGCCTTGAATGCTGGATCGAGCATCGATCCTGGGGTCGACCACCGTACGCAGCCGTTGGCGAATCTGTGTGGTCGCGCTGGCTCCATGGCCAACGGCGATGGCCCGGGCGTTAGCCTGTTGCTGGAGATCGCCGGCGGCCTGGTTGACCGCGAGGTTGCCCTGGTACTGTGTGCCCGAGCCGTCGATGTCGGCGTTATTGATGACGGGAGATTGGGCAAAGGTCGATGCACTGCAAAACATGGCGATAATCAGCAGCGTACGATTCATCTTAACGGTCTCCCGTTATGACTTTCAGAGCACCCAGGCCTTGCTGGACGCTTGAATTAACCATGTTGGCAATACCGTTTCCGGCATTTCCCGAGCGTCCAGCGGGGAGGTTGGAAAGCTGGGTCTGGTTGCTGATATTGCCGCCCAGGTTGTTGGTGTTTTGAGTGACCAGGCGGGAGATGCCTGCACCACTGGCAACACCGGCAAAGTCGCCGTCGCTCAACTCGTTCGTTTGACTGATGATTTGTTTGGACGGGTTGGCATTGGCGGTCGTGGGGCTAGGGTCGGGAATCAGCGGCGCACGTGTTGCCATGCGCGGCTGGACATCACGTTTGATAATGATGATGCCGTTGTCAGCCTGTACAGGCAGGCAGACACCTGAGCTCAGTGCGAATCCGATCAGCAGGAGGGTGTAGATGCTTTTATCAAATTTCCCCACGGCGGCAATTCCTTCTGTAAGTGGAACGCTGGACCCTTATCAGCGTTGCGAGGAAGAGAGCAGAAGATGTGCCGGTTTTTGTTTTTCTTTTAAAAACAGTTGGTTGGCTTTAATTGTCGAGGTTGTCAAAAAAAAATTGTAACGCCACTGAGACAGAGCCAGGCAAAAGTGCCGTCCATGCTGGCGGCATTGCTCGCTAAAGGGCGCTGAAGGCAGGTTGTATCAGTGGCTTAACATTTTCTTGCCGGCGTGCTTGAGCCGCTTTAACTCGCGGGTTTGCGCAGAGGTGAGTGTTTCATGAATGGACATTTGCGGCAGGGCGGGTACCCGGTCAGGCCTTGAGCAAGCGGGTCACAGCCTCGAATGCCGCGTCCTTGCGCTGTTTCCAATCACCTTGCAGCACCTGGCAAGGCTGGCGGTGCAGGTCAAGCCATTGGCGGCTGGCCTGGAAAAACGCCTGGCGTTCTGCCAGTTGCGGTTGGCAACGCTGCCCGTCGTCATGCCAGGCCACGGTTTCAGGGCTCAGCAGCAAATGCAGGTCGTAGTGCCGTGCCAGCAATGCTTGCTCGATCCACGTCGGGCAAGCGCCAAACAAGGTCTGGCTCCAGAGGATGTTGCTCAGCAAGTGAGTGTCGAGAATCAGCAAATGCGGCTGCCGGGCGCGTGCCTCGTCCTCCCATTTCAGCTGCCCTCGGGCGATTTCCGGAATGTCGGCCAGGCAGGTATCTCGTGGGTTTTGTTCGATGAACCAGCGTACATATTCGTCTACCAGGACCCCGCCGAAATGCTGCTGTAACTCGGCTGCCAGCCAACTCTTGCCGCTGGATTCGGGGCCTGTGAGTACCAGAACTTTCATGTGCGCAACGCCGGATCGCCCCGCCATTCCCGCCAGCCTTGCACGGCAATCAGGGCGAACAGCGCGTAGAGCCCGGCGGTCAGGTACAGGTCTTTGTAGATAAACAGCCCGACGAAGATCACATCCAGGGTGAACCAAAGCGGCCAGCATTGAACGCGTTTTTGCGCCATCCATAACTGCGCCACCAGGCTGAAGCCAGTCAGTGCCGCATCGAGCCAGGGTTGTGCGGCATCGGTCCAGTTCGCCATTGCAGCGCCCAGCAACAGACTGCCGACCGCTCCAATGACCAGACTGATAGCGACCGATTTACCGTCGAGCAGGCTGACCTGCCGACCATGGTGCGCGCCCCCCGCATGCGTCCACTGCCACCAGCCATAGAGTTGCAATGCGGCGTAGATCACCTGCAGGAGCATGTCCGAGTAGAGCTTCACCTCAAAAAAGATCCAGCTATAAAGCAGCACCATGACCAGACCGATCGGCCAGCACCAAGGGTTCTGTTTGACCGTCAACCAGACGGCAATGACACCGAGGGCAGCGGCAAACAGTTCAAGCCCGGACATGGAGGTTCCTTGGGAGAAGTCGAAGAGGGGGCGGATTGTAACGGGAAGGAGCGAAGTTTGAAGATCAAAAGATCGCAGCCTGCGGCAGCTCCTACGCCGAACGCATTTCCTTGTAGGAGCTGCCGCAGGCTGCGATCTTTTCGGGTTACACCCGGAACTGCTTGAGCAGCCCGTTCAACTGCTCACTCAATTCCTTCAGATGAACGCTGGCCACGCTCGACTGTTCGGCCGCCAGCGCTGTGCTGTGGGACAAACCGGCCGCCTGGGTGACGTTCTGGTTGATGTCCTCGACTACATGCGCCTGTTGCAAGGTAGCGCTGGCGATGGAGGCGTTCAACCCGTTGAGGTTGCGCAGCGCCTGGGCAATGGCATTCAGGCTTGCACCGGCCAGGCCGGCCTGCTCGATGGTCAACTGCGATGCACGGCTGCTGTCGCCGATCACTTTGACCGCCGCTTCGGAGTGGCTTTGCAGGCGTTCGATCATCGACTGGATCTCGGCCGTGGACTTCTGGGTACGCTGGGCCAGCAGTCGCACTTCATCGGCCACCACTGCAAAACCGCGACCTTGCTCGCCAGCCCGGGCGGCTTCGATGGCCGCGTTGAGGGCCAACAGGTTAGTTTGTTCGGCGATGGAGCGGATCACTTCGAGGACGCTGCCGATCTGCGTGCTTTCGGCGGCCAGGGTACGAATCACTTCCACCGCCTGATCGATGGTGGACGACAGCTTGTCGATCTGTTGCAGGCTGCCATCGATGTTGACCTGACCTTGCTGCGCCTGAGACTCGGCATCGCGCATTTCGCTGGCGGCGTGCTCGGCGTTTTTCGCGACATCGTGCACGCCATACGTCACTTCATTGATTGCCGTAGCCACCAGTTCCATTTGCTGGGACTGTTGCTGACTGCGTTGCTGGGCCTGGGCGGCATCATTGCCCAGTTCGCTGGAAGACTGGCCCAAGGCACTGGCGGACACTTGCAGTTCCCTGATCACCAGTCGCAGCTTGGTGGTGAAGGCGTTGAAGTGGCGTGCCAGTTGCGTGACTTCATCCTGGCCATGAGTGTCAAGGCTGCGGGTGAGGTCGCTCTCGCCGCTGGCGATGTTGGCCATGGCGTTCACGGTTTCCTGCAGTGGACGCACGATGCTGCGGGCAATCAGGATCACCAGCAATGCCATGATCAGGGCAATCACTAGCCCCACGAACGAGGCCTTCCAGACCTGGCTATAAAACTCGGCCTGCATGTCATCGATATACACGCCCGAACCGATCACCCAGCCCCAGGGCTCGAAGAGTTTGATGTAGGAGGTTTTTTCTACCGGCGCGCTGGCGCCCGGTTTCGGCCAGCGATAATCGACCGTGCCGGCACCCTTGGCCTTGGCGACGGCGACCATTTCGTTAAACAGGGCAAAACCGTCCGGGTCGCGGATCGCCGAGAGGTTCTGGCCATCGAGTTTCGGATTGGCCGGGTGCATGATCATCACCGGCGTCAGGTCATTGATCCAGAAGTAGTCGTTCTGGTCATAACGCAGGCCGCGAACGGCGCTCAGTGCCTGCTTCTGCGCAGCATCGCGGGTGAGCGTGCCGGCGGTTTCGAGGTCGTGGTAATAGGTCAGAATGCCACTGGCGGTTTGCACCACATGCTGGGTTTTCTGAGCCTTGGCGTGGTACAGGTCATCGTGAATCTGCTTGAGCATCAAGACGCCCAACGTCATTAGCATCAGGACGGCCACGATCAAGATGAGCCACAAGCGTCGGCTGATCGACATACTGCGCAAGCTGTTCATAACGCTGTCACTCCGGATTCTTTTTCTTGTAATAAATGATCGCCAGCATCCAACCACACTTTGCCAATCGGTTATATCCGACCCAAGTCCAATAACGCGGCAGCGTTAATCAGACTTGTCTGATAGGATTTCGGCCCCGCACGGAAAAACCTGAATCCAAGTTGATTTTTCACGGAATTTTTATGGTTTCGTCTGGATCCTGTGCGCGCGGGACTTCAGCTAGGCTGATCGCAGTAAACGTTCGGAAAAAATATTAACGGGGCATGCCGTGGCGCATCGCTTCTTGGGGGATTGATGGATCTTTGGACTGCCTTTTCGGCATTGATTCTTGGGGTTGTAGAAGGGCTGACGGAGTTTTTGCCGATTTCCAGTACCGGCCACCAGATCATTGTGGCTGACCTGCTCGACTTCGGTGGCGAGCGGGCCATGGCCTTCAACATCATTATTCAGTTGGGCGCGATTCTGGCGGTGGTGTGGGAGTTTCGCCGCAAGATATTCGATGTGGTTATCGGTTTGCCGACGCAGCCAAACGCTCGACGCTTTACCGCGAACCTGCTGATCGCCTTCCTGCCGGCGGTAGTGTTGGGGGTGATTTTCGCTGATCTGATCCACGAGTATCTGTTCAACCCGATCACCGTGGCCACGGCGTTGGTCGTGGGCGGTATCGTCATGCTGTGGGCTGAGCAGCGTCAGCATGAAGTGCATGCCCACACCGTCGACGAAATCACCTGGAAAGACGCCCTGAAAGTTGGCTTCGCCCAGTGCCTGGCAATGATCCCAGGGACCTCGCGTTCCGGCTCGACGATCATTGGCGGTTTGCTGTTCGGCTTGTCGCGCAAGACCGCCACCGAGTTTTCTTTCTTCCTGGCGATGCCGACCATGGTCGGCGCGGCGGTGTACTCGGGCTACAAGTATCGCGACCTGTTCGTTCCGTCTGATTTTCCGGTGTTCGCGATCGGTTTCGTCACGGCGTTCATCTTCGCGATGATTGCCGTCAGAGCCTTGCTCGTGTTCATCGGCAGCCACAGCTATGCGGCGTTTGCCTGGTATCGCATCGCATTCGGCCTGGTCATCCTGGCCACCTGGCAGTTCGGCTGGGTTGACTGGGCCGCGGTCAAGCCATGAATGACGCCAGCGCGCGCAACAACCCCGGACGCAAACCCGCAGGAGAAATTCGCAATCTTCAGCTGAAATTGTTGGTGTTTGCGGTCCTGTGCGTGCTGCCGCTGTTCGGCTCGATGTCGTTGTGGCTGCGCGGGGTTTCCGTGATTCCGTTGGCGGCGTACGGGGTCGTCAGCCTGCTGGCGTTCTTGCTGTACTGGAGCGACAAGCGCAAGGCGCGCGCCGACAGTTGGCGCACACCGGAGAACGTGCTGCATGCGGTGGAACTCGCCGGAGGCTGGCCGGGCGCCTTGCTGGCGCAGCAGCTGTTTCGGCACAAGACGCGCAAGCTCTCGTTTCAGTTGGTGTTCTGGATCATCGTTCTGATGCATCAGGTGTTCTGGATCGACCAGCTGTTTCTCGGCGCCCATCTTTTCGCGCTGCTTTAAAGCAGCAGTCCGACCTGGGTGCGCTTGGGCAACTTGCTCACCACCAATTGATGGGAACGCTGCAACAAGCCTTGCAGCTCTTCAGGGCCCAACGGGTAGGGCGTTTCCATGATGATCCACTGAGCCCGCGCCAGATACGGCGCCGGGCGGATTCCCGGGCGGTCGCAATGACCGAGAAACAAATCCTTGTCGACCTTGAAGGCCAGGGATTCGCCCCGCAGATTCTGCAAGGCAAACATCTTGTTCCCTGCAATCGAAAACACCGGTACGCCACCCCACTTGTAGTCTTCCCGCGCACCCGGTAGCGCGAGACAGAATTGCGCGGCATCCTCTTCGCTCATGCGTCCAGCCTTCATATCAGTCGGTCCCCACAGTCATTGAATGACTCGATCAAATGGTCAAGCCAGGCGCGTACGGCCGGCATCACCCCGCGCCGATGAGGGTAGACCGCTTGCAGCCAGCCGCCAGGCAACGACCACTCGGGCAGCAACTGCACCAGCGAGCCGTTTTCCAGTTCCTGCTCGCAATACATCATAGGCAACATGGTAAAACCCTGGCCGGCGAGGGTGCAGGCCTTGCGCACGATAAAGTCATCGATGCCCAATCGCGCTTCGAGGGTGAGATCGCAGCTTTTGCCCTGTTGGTCGAGCATGCGGATATGCACCAGGCGGTCGGCTTCCAGGGCGCCGAGCACGGGCAGGTTTTTCAAGTCTTCGGGGTGGTTGATTTCACGTCCGTGCAAAAAACCGGGGCTGGCGACCAGCGCCATCTGCGCCTGGCGCAAACGTCGGGTGACCAGCAGCGGATCCTCATCGCCCAACTCACGCACCCGCAGCGCCACATCGACGCCCTCGGTCACCAGGTCGACGCGGCGGTTGAGCAACATGACCTCCAGTTGAACCTGAGGATACTGCTCAAGGAAATCGCTGATCACTGTCGGCAGAATTTGGTGGGCCAGCCCGACGGGGCAGGACACCCGCAAACGCCCGCGAGGTTCGCTGGACATACTGGCGACGGCTTCGTCGGCCATTTCGGCTTCCAGCAGCATTGCCTGACAGTGCCGCAGGTAACGTTCACCCACGGCGGTCAACTTCAGTTGTCGGGTGGTGCGTTGCAGCAGGCGCGCGCCGAGACGCTCTTCCAGCTCGGCGATGCGCCGCGACAACCGCGACTTGGGAATTCCGAGCAAACGCCCGGCCGCAGCGAAGCCGCCGGCTTCAACCACCTTGGCGAAGTAGTAGAGATCATTGAGGTCTTGCATGGTGTGAGCTCGATTGTTCTATCAGTGGGACGAACTATCGCATTGTTGCAGTCTAATCAGCTATTGGTTTCGTCTGTAGGATTCCCCCCATCAGATCGCCTCGTAGCGATCCTCACCTGGAGATCCCACATGAAACTGCTGCATATCGATTCGAGCATTCTTGGTGACAACTCGGCTTCCCGTCAGCTGAGTAGCGAAGTCGTTAAAGCCTGGCAAACCGCAGAGCCGACTGCCGTGGTGACCTATCGCGACCTGGCCGCCGATGCCATCAGCCATTTCTCCGCCACGACCCTGGTTGCCGCCGGCACCACCGCTGAACTGCGTAACGCCGCGCAGCAACACGAAGCCGAGCTGAGCGCCACCACCCTGGCCGAATTCCTCGCCGCCGATGCCGTAGTGATTGCAGCTCCGATGTACAACTTCACCATCCCGACCCAACTCAAGGCCTGGATCGACCGCATCGCCGTTGCCGGTCAGACCTTCCGTTACACCGAAGCCGGTCCTGAAGGCCTGTGCGGTGGCAAGAAAGTCGTCATCGTATCGACTTCCGGCGGTCTGCATGCTGGTCAGGCCACGGGCGTGGCTCACGAAGAGTACTTGAAGGTGCTGTTCGGCTTCATCGGTATCACTGACCTCGAGTTCGTCCGTGCCCATGGCCTTGCCTACGGTGACGAAGTTCGTACCAAAGCCATGAGCGACGCCCAGACGCAAATCAGCGAGCAGTTGTTCGCCGCCGCGTAAGGCTTGTGTAAAGAAAATCAAACAGCTCGGGCAATACCCAAAAAACTCTGTATTCTGATCACGCAAGTGCCAGATACGGAGTTTTTTGTTTCTGGCTATTTCGGAATTTCATTAAAAAGTGGCCCAAGTTATGCAGTCGAGGGTTAACGTCCCCGGTCATTAGCCAGGTGGAGCCTCCCATGGTGCGTCTTTGTGCAACTTTACTGATTTGTCTGCTCAGCAGCCTGAACTCAGTGCACGCCGCGCCTGCGCCGCATCCTCACTGGAGCGTCGGCTTCCATGAGATGAGTTTTCTTGACCCTTTGGACTTGCAGCCGATGCGCGCCATCGCCTTCTATCCCTCCAGCGACAAGGAGCACTCCAGCATCATCGAGGGCTACACGGTCGAAGCGGGCGAAGACACCCCAGTCGCCATCGGTCGTTTTCCGATGCTGATGCTGTCCCACGGCAACACCGGAACCCCGCTGGCTTTAAACGACCTCGCCACGTCGCTGGCACGCAAAGGGTTTGTGGTGGTGGCGGTGACCCATCCCGGTGACAACTCCAAAGACCACAGCCGCCTCGGTACGTTGAGTAACCTTTACGGTCGGCCCATCCAGATTTCCGAAGCCATTACCGCGACGCTGGGCGATCGAATGCTCGCGCCCTTCGTCAATGCCGATCAGGTCGGTGTGATCGGTTATTCGGCGGGCGGGGAGACGGCGCTGATTCTGTCCGGCGCGACACCAGACCTGGACCGACTGCGCCGCTATTGTCAGGAACGTCCGGACGACCGCGATGCCTGCAACACCCAAGGCGAATTGATTGCTGACCGCGATGACTTGCAACCGGTGGTTGACCCTCGGGTTCGCGCCTTGCTGCTCATGGCGCCGCTGAGCCTGAAGTTTGGTCGCCATACCCTGGCCGACGTGCACGTGCCGGTCCTGCTCTACAGCGGTGACGGCGACAAACTGGTGGCGTTCGACAAGAATGCCGCCGCCCTGGCGCGCAAACTGCCGATCGCACCGGACTTCAAGTTGCTGGCGGGGGCAGGGCATTTTGTGTTTATGGCGCCTTGCAATGAAGAACAAATCATCGCTATGCCGGCGCTGTGCACCGATGCCGATGGCGTCGATCGCAAAGACATCCATCGCAACATGATTTCCGAAGCTGGGCGTTTCTTCTCTCATGCGCTTGGCAAACCGACCCGGGCCGGAATGCAGACCGCCGATCAATGATTTTATGACCACCACTTAATCCCTGTGGGAGCGAGCTTGCTCGCGATAGCGGTCTGTCAGCCAACATCCATGTTGAATTTGAGGGCGCCATCGCGAGCAAGCTCGCTCCCACAGGGATTGCATGCGTCAGGTTAATGCGCGGCGTTTCAGTATCAAGGTTAGGCCTAGCCCGCACACCGATAACAATGCCGCGCTGAAGAAAATCCACGTGTACCCAAGGTTCAACGCCACCGCGCCCATCAACGGCCCGGCAATCGCCAGCGCCAGATCGAAAAACACCGCGTAAGCACTCAATCCCGCCCCGCGACTGGAATTGGGCACTTGCTTGATCGCTTCGACCCCCAGCGCCGGATACACCAACGACAGACCGAACCCGGTCAGGCCTGCGCCGATCAGCGCATAACCGGTCGAAGGCGCGAGCCACAGCAACACCAGGCCCACCGTTTCAATGCTCATACAGGCAATGGCCGAGGTGAACCCACCGAAACGGCTGATGCTGGAGATGAACAACAGTCGCGCCAGAATGAAACACACGCCGAACACCGTCAGGCAATAAGCCGCGTCGGCCCAGCCGCGGCTGACGTAATACAGGGTAATAAAAGTGGTTAACGTGCCGTAACCGATGGAGGCGAGGCTCAGGCTCGCGCCGAACGGCGCAATGCGCCCGAACACTGCCCAGAACGGCAGGCGTTCGCCGCGAATCACCGGCACCGAGGGTTTGTTTCGGATCAGCAACAACGCCGCCAGCGCCAGCACCGACAGCGCGATCCCAAGACTGGCGAACCCCAGCTCGCCAACCATCACCACGCCCAGCGGTGCACCGATGGCGATGGCGCCGTACGAGGCGATGCCGTTCCAGGAGATCGATCGCGCGGTATGTTCAGCGCCCACCTGACCCATGCACCAACTGATGGTGCCGACCCCGATCAATCCCTGGGCAATCCCCAGCAACAAGCGGCCGGCGATCAGGATCAACAGGCTCAGCAACGGAAAACTTTGCAGCAGCGTTGAAATCAACGTCAGCGCGCCACTCAACACAATCCCCGATAACCCGTAAACAATCGCCCGCTTGGTGCCGATGCTGTCCGACAGGCGCCCGGCCATCGGGCGGCTGAGCAGGGTGGCCAGGTACTGCGAGCCGATGGTCAGCACCGCGATGATCGCACTGAAACCCAGCTGCTCATGGACATACCCCGGCAATACCGCAATCGGCAGGCCGATGCAGAGGAAGGCAATAAAGGTATAAAAGACGATGGAGACGATCTGCAGGGTGATTGCAATGGAGCTTTGTGGTGGCAGTTGCTGCACAGACATGAGGGCTCGTTCGCGGGCGGCGGTAGGAGAGCTGCATCATGGCGCGGGCTGCAAATAAAAGGAAGCAGGCTAACGAAAATCAAAAGATCGCATCCTTCGGCAGCTCCTACAGGGGGGGGGCGCATTCCAAAGTAGGAGCTGCCGAAGGCTGCGATCTTTTGATCTTCAGACAATAAAAAGCCCCGTCACCAGGACAGGGCTTTTCAATTGCAGCAGACGCTTAGAACACAACGCCCTGGCTACGCAGGTAATCGTCATAGGTGCCGCTGAAATCGATCACGCCGCTAGGGCTGAGTTCGATAATGCGGGTGGCCAGGGACGATACGAACTCACGGTCGTGGCTGACGAAGATCAGCGTGCCCGGGTAGTTCTCCAGCGCCAGGTTCAGTGCCTCGATGGATTCCATGTCCAAGTGGTTGGTCGGTTCGTCCATGATCAGCACGTTCGGCTTTTGCAGGATCAGCTTGCCGAACAGCATGCGACCTTGCTCACCACCGGAGATGACCTTGACCGACTTGAGGATCTCGTCGTTGGAGAACAGCATCCGGCCGAGGGTGCCGCGAACGATTTGCTCGCCACCCAGGGTCCATTGGCCCATCCAGTCGAACAGGTTGCAGTCGTCTTCGAAATCGTGCGCGTGGTCCTGGGCGTAGTAGCCCAGTTCCGCGGCGTCGGTCCACTTCACGGTGCCGGCATCCGGGGTCAGTTCGTTGACCAGGGTGCGCAGCAGGGTGGTTTTACCGATACCGTTCGGGCCGATGATCGCCACGCGCTCGCCAGCTTCAACCTGGAAGCTGAAGTCCTTGAACAGTGTCTTGCCGTCAAAGCCTTTGGCCATGCGCTCGACGATGACCGCCTGACGGTGCAGCTTCTTGGTTTGTTCGAAACGGATGAACGGGCTCACACGGCTCGAAGGCTTGACTTCGGCCAGTTGGATCTTGTCGATCGCCTTCGCGCGGGAAGTGGCCTGCTTGGCTTTCGAGGCGTTGGCCGAGAAGCGGCTGACGAACGATTGCAGTTCGGAGATCTGCGCTTTCTTCTTGGCGTTGTCCGACAGCAGTTGCTCGCGGGACTGGGTCGCCACGGTCATGTACTCGTCGTAGTTGCCCGGGAACAGGCGCAACTCGCCGTAATCCAGGTCAGCCATGTGGGTGCACACGCTGTTCAGGAAGTGACGGTCGTGAGAGATGATGATCATCAGGCTGGAGCGCTGGGTCAGGATGTTTTCCAGCCAGCGGATGGTGTTGATGTCCAGGTGGTTGGTCGGTTCGTCGAGCAACAGCACTTCAGGATCGGAGAACAGCGCCTGAGCCAGCAATACGCGCAGTTTCCAGCCTGGGGACACTTCGCTCATCGGGCCGAAGTGCTGCTCGATGCCGATGCCCAGGCCCAGCAGCAATTCGCCGGCACGGGATTCGGCGGTGTAGCCGTCCATTTCGGCGAACTCGGTTTCCAGTTCTGCCACGGCCATGCCGTCTTCTTCGGTCATTTCCGGCAGCGAGTAGATGCGGTCGCGCTCGGCCTTGACCTTCCACAGCTCTTCGTGGCCCATGATCACGGTATCGATCACGGTGAATTCTTCGTAAGCGAACTGGTCCTGGCGCAATTTACCCAGACGCACGTTCGGCTCGAGCATGACCTGGCCGCCGGACGGCTCGAGGTCGTCGCCGAGGATTTTCATGAAAGTCGACTTGCCGCAACCGTTGGCGCCGATCAGGCCGTAGCGGTTGCCCGCGGCGAATTTGACCGAAACGTTTTCGAATAGCGGCTTGGCGCCGAACTGCATCGTGATGTTAGCTGTAGAGATCAAAGGTTTTTCCTGCGAAGCATTCAGAGTAGCTAGGGTTGCGGCAGTACCGATTCAGTACCCGTTTCCGGTATTCGAACCACAGGAAATGCATCCCGGTCAGAAGCGGAAGGTCCATCTGGCAATAAGTGGACAGCAGCATATGGAGCGCTTGGCCCGAGTCGAAGTGCGCTGAAACGGGGTTCATTCCCGTCATCAACCAAGGGGGGCGCGTAATGTTTGGCGGCGATTGTACTGGTCTGGCTCTTTAAACGATAGGGCGTTAAGGCCGCACGGCCACTTTGGCAGCATCAGTGGACAGATTTTCACAGTTGAAGGTTAACTATTGGTTACAAACTGTGGCTAAAATGCCATCTATCACCCGATGCCGACAGGCGGCATAGGCTCAAGGACGCGCTGTTTCGTATTCAGACGCTGTACAAGACCCTCGGGCCGATCGGCCGGCTAGGGACGCAGTTTGTTCACTTCTGACGTGTGACGATTTTTGTGAAATTGATCATTGCCGCTATTTACGTTGTATCCATTGCGTACGTCCACTTGCGCGGACGTGTGCGCCACAAGCTGGGCCGCCAACTGAGCGACCACTCGACGTTTCTGGCGCCGATCAACTGCTTCCTTTATCTGTTCTCGAAAATCCCCAACAAGCCTTATCTCAACCCGGCCGACTTTCCTGATCTGAGTCCGTTGCAGGACCATTGGGAAGAAATTCGCGCCGAGGGCCAAAACCTGCTCAGGGCCGGGGAGATCAAGCGCTCGAATCAATACGACGACGTCGGCTTCAACTCGTTCTTCAAGACTGGCTGGAAACGTTTTTACCTGAAGTGGTACGGCGACAGCCATCCTTCGGCCATGAAACTTTGCCCGCGCACAACGGAATTGGTGCAAAGCATCGGCTCGATCAGGGCCGCGATGTTCGCCGAGCTGCCACCGGGTTCGAAACTGGTCCGTCACCGCGATCCGTATGCCGGTTCCTACCGCTATCACCTGGGCCTGGAAACACCGAACGATGCCGGTTGCTACATCAACGTCGATGGCGAGAACTACCACTGGCGCGACGGTGAAGCGGTCATGTTCGACGAGACCTTCATCCATTACGCCGAAAACACCACCGAGCACAACCGCATCATTCTGTTCTGCGACGTTGAGCGGCCGATGAAGTATCGCTGGGCGGCGGCGTTCAATGGCTGGTTCAGCCGTAATGTGATGTCGGCGGCGGGCGCACCAAACGATGCGGGTGACAAGACCGGCGGTATCAACCGCTTGTTCGCCAAAATCTACAAGATTCGCCTTCGCGGCAAAGCGCTCAAGAAGCGCAACCGCAAGCTCTATTACATCGAAAAGTGGGCGATTTTCGGCGGATTGCTGGCGATTTTCGTCTTGATCTGAGTTTTGTGTTACGTCAGAAGACGCCATCGCGAGCAAGCTCGCTCCCACACTGGAACTTCTGTGATCACACTATTTGTGAACAACACAGAGCCAATGTGGGAGCGAGCTTGCTCGCGATGGGGCCATAACATCCACCGCAAAACCATCAATCAGCCACGAGACGTCTTCGTGGCTTTTTTCTGCGCGGCAGGTTTAGCCGCCGGTTTGGTCTTACCGGAGCTCTTGCCGCCGAGGCTGCGTTTAAGCAGCTCGGTCAGATCGATAACGTCTGCGGTTTTGCGCTCCTCTTCGCCAGTCGCTGTTTCGACATCCTCGATCTTGCCTTCATTAGCCTTCTTCTCAACCAACGCCATGATCTTGTCTTCAAAACTGTCGCGATAATCCTCGGGTTTCCAGTCTGCGCTCATGTCCTGAACCAGTCGTTTGGCCATGTCGAGTTCACCCTTGGCCAGTTCGGGCTTGGTGACTTCACTGCCCAGCTCGAGGGTGTCCAGACTTCGCACTTCGGCGGGCCAGCGCAGCATCACCAATACCATTGCCGATTCCAGCGGCATCAGCGCGGCGAGGTGCTGGCGCGTGTGCAGCACAACATGAGCCAGGGCGACTTTATTGGTTTTGCTTAACGTTTCGCGCAACAGCGCATAGACCTTGCCACCGCGTTTATCCGGCGCGAGGTAGTAGGGCGTATCAATGTTTTGCAGGGGGATCTGCTCGCTGTCGACAAAGGAAAAGATGTCGATGGTCTGAGTGGACATCGGGTGCGCCGACTTGATTTCCTCTTCGCTGAGGACCACATACCGACCCTTTTCATACTGCACACCTTTAACGATGTGTTCCTTGGTCACTTCCTTGCCGGTGGCCTTGTTGACGCGCTTGTAGCCCACCGGGTCCATGCTGCGGCTGTCGAGCCAGTCGAAATCCACCCCTTGCGAGGACGTCGCCGAGACCAGCGCCACAGGGATATGCACCAGACCGAAACTGATCGCGCCTTTCCAGATTGCCCGTGCCATGGTCGTCTTCTCGCGAGTGATGTTCAGGTGACCTGTGACGCTGTGCAAAAGTTTCAGCGGGCTGCGACCCGGTCCTGCGGGCGTATCGGCGGTCGGGTCAACTCGTGTTACATCTTGTGAAGGAGGTTTTAGTTAACAAATCCGAACCCCGGGCGTAGCGTGATATCGAAGTTTCTATCCACGCTGATGTCGAGAGGCTCCCCATGAACAGATTTGTGCTCGGCTGCACCGCGTTGGCGTTGAGTGGCGTGCTGAGCAATCTGGCCCAGGCTGACACCGCATCGCCACCTTCTTCATTACTGTTGGCCCAGAGCCCGACGGGCCACACCAGCAATCCTTACAACAGCCCGATTCGCCGGGCCAATCCCAACAGCATGCAAGGCACGCAACCCAGCGCGCCGACCATCCGTGGGCCGAATACAGTGCCCGTGCCGCGCCCTCCGACGCTTGACAATAGTGGCGTCGGCAACCGCTATCCTCAGGGTCACTCGCCTCCCGCCACCCCACCGAAATTCATTCCCAACCCACCTCATCGAGACGCAGACACCAGCAACCGTTGAACGGCACGACAGCGTTCTTGCCAGCCATTCGAACGACAAAAGGAATCGTGCATGTTGCGTAAAACCCTTCTGGCCACACTGTGTGCCAGCGCACTGATCACCGTCACGGCGCCCGTTTTCGCAGCGCCAACCCAGAATTTTAAAAGCGAACAGGGCACCCTTGAGGTGACGACAATGACCAAGGGGCTCGAACATCCCTGGGCCTTGGCGTTTCTTCCCGATCGCCAAGGGATGCTGGTGACCGAGCGGCCTGGCAACCTGCGGGTCGTCAGCGCCGACGGTAAACTTTCCGCACCGCTCAGTGGCGTGCCAAAGGTTTGGGCCAAGGGGCAGGGCGGCTTGCTGGATGTGGTGTTGTCGCCCGACTTCAAGCAAGACCGCACAGTCTATCTGTCGTATGCCGAAGGGGGCGGTGAGGGCAACAAGGCCGGGACGGCGGTTGGTCGCGGACGTCTGTCTGACGACCTGACAGCCATAAAGGATTTCAAAGTGATCTTTCGCCAGGAACCCAAGCTTTCGGTCGGTAACCACTTTGGTTCGCGCCTGGTGTTCGACCGCGACGGCTACCTGTTCATCACCCTTGGCGAGAACAATGACCGGCCGACCGCCCAAGACCTTGACAAGCTGCAAGGCAAGGTCGTGCGGATCTACCCGGACGGCAAGGTGCCGGATGACAACCCCTTTGTCGGTCAGGCCGGCGTACGTCCGGAAATCTGGTCCTACGGCCAGCGCAATCCGCAAGGCGCGGCGCTCAATCCCTGGACCGGCACCCTCTGGGAAAACGAACACGGTCCTCAGGGGGGCGATGAAATCAACATCATCGAGCGTGGCAAGAACTACGGCTGGCCGATGGCAACCCATGGCATCAACTATTCCGGCCAGCCGATTCCGGAAGCCAAGGGCAAGACCGCCGAAGGCACCATCGCCCCGCGCCATGTCTGGGAAAAGTCCCCCGGCCTCAGCGGCATGGCGTTCTACGACGCTGACCGCTTCAAGGCCTGGCAGCACAACGTGTTTATCGGCGCGTTAGTGAGCCAGGAGTTGATCCGCTTGCAGTTCGAGGGCGACAAGGTCGTTCACGAAGAGCGATTGCTGGGCGAACTCAACAAGCGCATTCGTGATGTGCGGCAAGGCCCGGACGGGTATTTGTATGTGCTGACCGATGAGGACGATGGGGCGTTGTACAAAATCGGACTGAAGTAACCGACACCTGTAGCAGCTGGCGAAGCCTGCGTCCGGCTGCGTAGCAGTCGCCAATTCTGCCACCTTGGTTTACCTGAATGACCGCGTTGGCTGATTTTACGACTGCTGCGCAGCCGGACGCAGGCTTCGCCAGCTGCTATGTATGGACTCGCCCCCACTGTCTACCCGCTTTTGAAAAACCGCCGCCCCGTTGCATCTATGTATCAGGCCTATTCGAGGA
>NZ_JBBWCB010000075.1:0-29043 GCF_039888995.1 Pseudomonas rossensis
GAACGCAGGCGTTGCGCAGGGGGCACCGCGGCAAGGATGCCGCGGTAGCCGCCCCCGGCCATGGATGGCCGATGGCGGCGGGCCCCCGGAGCAATGCCGGAGTGAGGGCATGCCGAGCCCAGGCGAGGCACCGAATGGAGGGGCAAAGCCTTTTGCTTACTTTTCGGCGTTTGGAAAAGTGAGTCGCTGTAAAAGCGAAACCGTAATCAGCCATCACCGCAGAAACGGATATGTACCCCACCAATCCCAACCCCAATCCCCAATCCCCAATCCCCAATCCCAAAACTTTCTCAGGCGAACAGCATTCCCGTCGTCGTCCGCTTGTAAGAACCGCTTTACAGCGGCACTCTCTAACGACAAAGCACCCCGGATTTTCGCTGGAGAACTGCTGATGACCGATATTGATGCACGCTTGCGCGAGGATGTTCACCTGTTGGGTGAGCTGTTGGGCAACACCATTCGTGAACAGTACGGGGACGGTTTTCTCGACAAGATCGAGCAGATCCGCAAGGGCGCCAAGGCCGACCGTCGCGGTTCAATGGACGCTGAACTGAGCGCCAGCCTCAACCAATTGAGCGAAGAAGAGTTGCTGCCGGTGGCGCGGGCGTTCAACCAGTTTCTCAACCTGGCCAATATCGCCGAGCAATATCAGCTGATTCACCGTCGCGAAGAGTCACAGCCTGCGCCGTTCGAAGCGCGGGTACTGCCGGAACTGCTCGCCCGCCTGAGTGCTGAAGGTCATGGCGCCGAATCCCTGGCCCGGCAACTGGGGCGGCTGGAGATTGAGCTGGTCCTCACCGCGCACCCGACCGAAGTGGCGCGCCGCACGCTGATCCAGAAATACGACGCCATTGCCGCTCAACTGGCTGCCCAGGACCATCGCGACCTGACCACTGCCGAACGCGAGCAGATCCACACGAAGTTGCAGCGCCTGATCGCCGAAGCCTGGCACACGGAAGAAATCCGTCGCACCCGCCCGACGCCAGTGGACGAAGCCAAGTGGGGCTTCGCGGTGATCGAGCATTCGCTGTGGCAGGCGATCCCCAACTATTTGCGCAAGGCCGACAAAGCCCTGTATGACGCCACTGGCCTGCACCTCCCACTGGAGGCAGCGCCGATTCGCTTTGCCTCGTGGATGGGCGGTGACCGCGATGGCAACCCCAACGTGACCGCTGCCGTGACCCGTGAAGTCTTGCTGCTGGCGCGGTGGATGGCCGCGGACTTGTACCTGCGCGATGTCGATCACCTGGCGGCCGAGTTGTCGATGCA
The DNA here is from genome assembly GCF_039888995.1 of Pseudomonas rossensis. Taxonomy (NCBI): domain Bacteria; kingdom Pseudomonadati; phylum Pseudomonadota; class Gammaproteobacteria; order Pseudomonadales; family Pseudomonadaceae; genus Pseudomonas; species Pseudomonas rossensis. The sequence continues at coordinate 1,270 of NZ_JBBWCB010000075.1, forward strand.
GCAGGCCAGCGACGACTTGAAGGCCAAGGCCGGGGACAGCGCCGAACCTTACCGCGCGGTGCTGAAACAGCTGCGTGAACGCCTGCGCGCGACGCGTAACTGGGCTCACGCCTCCTTGACGAAGACCACGCCCGCACCCGCCGATGTGTTGCAAAACAACCGCGAACTGCTCGATCCGCTGGAGCTGTGCTTCCACTCGCTGCATGAGTGCGGCATGGGCGTGATCGCTGATGGGCCGCTGCTCGATTGCCTGCGCCGGGCGGTGACGTTCGGGTTGTTCCTGGTGCGGCTCGATGTGCGTCAGGACTCGACGCGACATACCGCGGCCATGAACGAGATCACCGATTACCTGGGCCTGGGGCGCTACGAGGACTGGAGCGAGGAAGAGCGCATCGCTTTCCTGATACGCGAACTGAACAACCGCCGGCCGTTGTTGCCGGCGTACTTCAAGCCATCGGCCGACACCGCCGAAGTGTTGGCGACCTGCCGGGAAATCGCTGCCGCACCGGGCGCATCGCTCGGTTCTTATGTGATCTCCATGGCCGGCGCCGCTTCCGACGTGCTGGCCGTGCAACTGCTGCTCAAAGAGTCTGGCGTGTTGCGGCCGATGCGCGTGGTGCCGCTGTTCGAAACCCTTGCCGACCTCGACAACGCCGGCCCGGTAATCGAAAAACTGTTGCTGCTGCCCGGTTATCGCTCGCGCCTGCAAGGGCCGCAGGAAGTGATGATTGGCTACTCCGACTCGGCCAAGGACGCCGGCACGACGGCAGCGGCCTGGGCGCAGTATCGGGCGCAGGAGCGCTTGGTCGACATCTGCCGCGAGCAGCAAGTGGAACTGCTGTTGTTTCACGGTCGCGGTGGCACCGTGGGACGCGGCGGCGGTCCGGCACACGCGGCGATTCTGTCCCAGCCGCCGGGTTCGGTGGCGGGGCGTTTCCGTACCACCGAGCAGGGGGAAATGATTCGTTTCAAATTCGGCCTGCCGGACATCGCCGAGCAGAACCTCAATCTGTACCTGGCAGCGGTGTTGGAAGCGACCTTGCTGCCGCCGCCTCCACCGGAACCTGCCTGGCGCCATTTGATGGACGAATTGGCCGCTGACGGTGTCAGCGCTTATCGCGCCGTGGTGCGGGAAAATCCACAGTTCGTCGAGTATTTCCGCCAGTCCACCCCGGAGCAGGAACTGGGACGCTTGCCGCTGGGCAGTCGCCCGGCCAAGCGCCGCGCCGGCGGGATTGAAAGCCTGCGGGCGATCCCGTGGATCTTCGGCTGGACCCAGACGCGTCTGATGTTGCCGGCGTGGCTCGGCTGGGAAGCGGCGCTGAGCAAGGCGCTGGAGCGCGGCGAAGGTGAGCTGCTGGGGCAGATGCGCGAACAGTGGCCGTTCTTCCGCACGCGCATCGATATGCTGGAAATGGTGTTGGCCAAGGCCGATGCCGATATCGCCCGGTCTTACGATGAGCGCCTGGTCGAGCCGGATCTGCTCCCTTTGGGTGCGCATTTACGCGACCTATTGTCGCAGGCCTGCTCGGTGGTCCTGGGGCTGACCGGTCAGTCGCAGCTACTGGCACATAGCCCAGCCACGCTTGAATTCATCCGCTTGCGCAACACTTACCTCGACCCTCTTCATCTATTGCAGGCTGAGTTGTTGGCGCGTTCGCGACAACAGGATGTGGCGCAGGGCAGCCCGGTAGAACAGGCGCTGCTAGTGTCTGTGGCGGGGATTGCCGCCGGTTTGCGTAATACCGGCTAAGGTTTTCGTCGTGGGGCAAGGCACTCGGCGCGAGCGTCGAGTTGCCTGTGGGCGATGGGTTCAAAAGTACTGCCAGGCGACAGTTAGTGATGGGGTTGCGACTAGGGGTACCCCGACGAAAGGCCACATCAGGCGCGGGTTTCTCCGACTTTCGGCGGCTTGTGTGGTCCGGGCCTGCTGTGTATCTTGATCAGCCTTTGACCGTTTGGGCGGTCACGACCCTTTTATTGAGATTGGCCCCACGAGGCGAATCTGACGTTATCTATATAAAAAATTGAGGAGCACATCGATGCGCGTCATTCTGCTGGGAGCTCCCGGGGCCGGTAAAGGTACTCAGGCTAAGTTCATTACCGAGAAATTCGGCATTCCGCAAATCTCCACCGGCGACATGCTGCGTGCCGCAGTCAAGGCTGGCACCGAGCTGGGCCTGATCGCCAAGAGCGTCATGGACTGCGGTGGTCTGGTTTCCGATGACCTGATCATCAACCTGGTCAAGGAACGCATCAGCCAGGCTGATTGCGAGAACGGTTTTCTGTTCGACGGTTTCCCGCGCACCATTCCTCAGGCTGAAGCCCTGGTGAAAGCCGGCGTAGAGCTGGATCACGTGGTCGAAATCGCCGTTGACGACGAAGAGATCGTTCAACGTATCGCCGGTCGTCGTGTTCACGAGGCCAGCGGCCGCGTGTACCACACCGTCTACAACCCGCCGAAAATCACCGGCAAGGACGACATCACCGGTGAAGCACTGGTGCAGCGCAAGGACGACACTGAAGAAACCGTGCGTCATCGCCTGTCGGTCTATCACTCCCAGACCAAGCCACTGGTAGCGTTTTACCAGAACCTGGCCGCTGATCAGGGCAAACCGAAGTACAGCCACATCGTTGGCGTCGGCTCGGTTGAAGTGATCACCGGCAAGGTGCTTGAAGCACTGAGCTGAAAAGTCTGAATCGCTTCATCTTCTACGGCCCGCTTGCGGGCCGTAGTTGTTTATACTGGCGCACTTTTTCTGACCTCTCTTACGGAAACATCGATGAGCACCTTGCTGGCCCTGGACACCGCGACTGAAGCTTGCTCCGTTGCCTTGCTGCATGACGGCAAAGTCACGAGCCATTACGAGGTGATCCCGCGTCTGCATGCGCAGAAGCTGCTGCCGATGATTCAGCAGTTGCTGGCGGATGCCGGGACCACCCTGCAAGCGGTCGATGCAATCGCTTTCGGACGTGGTCCGGGTGCGTTCACCGGCGTGCGGATCGCCATCGGTGTGGTGCAAGGCCTGGCATTTGCGCTGGACCGCCCGGTGTTGCCGGTGTCGAACCTGGCCGTGTTGGCGCAGCGGGTCTATCGCGAACACGGCGTGAGCCAGGTTGCTGCTGCCATCGATGCGCGGATGGATGAGGTGTATTGGGGTTGCTACCGCGAAACGGCGGGGGAGATGCGGCTGGTCGGCAATGAAGCGGTGCTGCCGCCGGAAGTGGCCGCGTTGCCGGCTGACGCCAGCGGTGAGTGGTTTGGCGCCGGCACTGGCTGGGGTTATGCCGAGCGTATCGCCGTGAGCCTGACCGGGCAGGATGCGGGCATGCTGCCTCACGCTGAAGACCTGCTGACCCTGGCGCGTTTTGCCTGGGCTCGCGGTGAGGCGATCGTGGCTGATGAGGCTCAACCGGTGTACCTGCGCGATAAAGTGGCGACGCCGAAAGCACGTTGAACGCAAAAGATCGCAGCCTTCGGCAGCTCCTACATTGGAATGACGTACACCTGTAGGAGCTGCCGCAGGCTGCGATCTTGGCGGGCTGTATGTATTGGTTGATCTAAAGGCGAAAGCCAATCGTCGTTTTATACCCCCCGCTTTTAAACCTTTTCCATTTTCTGTGTTCTAGTTATCACTCGGCGGTTTGCGAAGTGGGCTATGCGCCACTAAACTGCCATCATTGATCCCGGACATGTACTCATGCGTATAGACGGTGTTCCCTCTCAGTCCTACCCCATCAAACGCAAGCCTCGCAAAGGCCCTGTGGCGGATGACGACTACGTCGATATCGACGGCGAGCTGGAAATTCCATCCGAAGAGCAAATGGCCGCCCGCGCTGCCAAAGCCTCTGCGCAACGCTTGAGTAATCTCCCCGCCCGTCAACAAGACATGCTTTATCACCGTGCCATGAGCAGCAGTGTCGCGAAGGCCCTGGCTAGCTACCTGAGCACTGCCGGTTTTGTCGATTGGGATTCGGATGTGCTGGGCCTCGACCTGTACATCTGATGCTGCCTTACTACCTGGGCTGTCCGTCCTGGAGTGAAAACGCCTGGCGCGACTACCTGTATCCGCAAGACGCAAAACCCGCCGAATTTCTGAATCTCTATTCCCAGGTTTTCAACGCCGTGGAAGGCAATACGACCTTCTACGCGAGCCCGGCTGCGACCACCGTGCAGCGTTGGGCCGAGACCATGCCCGAACACTTTCGCTTCACGGCCAAGTTCCCCGGTGACATCAGCCACAGCGGTGACCTGCGCGAACAATTGACCGCTGCCGACACCTTCCTGCAATTGCTCAGTCCCCTGGGTGAACGGGTTTCACCGCTGTGGCTGCAACTGTCCAAAAGCTTTACGCCGCAGCGACTGTCGGAGCTTGCCGGTTTTATTGATGCTGTGGACCGGCCTCTGGCGGTTGAAGTGCGGCATGACGCCTTCTTCGCCAAGGGCGATGCCGAGAGAATGCTCAATCGCCTGCTACTGGATCGCGGTGTCGAGCGTATCTGCCTCGATCCCCGCGCGCTGTTCAGTTGCACATCGACTGATCCCTCGGTACTTCACGCCCAATCGAAAAAACCCAGGGTGCCGCCCCGTCCGGCCGCCTTCACGCAATGTCCGCAGGTACGCTTCATCGGCCATCCGCAACTTGAGGCCAACGACCCGTTCCTGCTGCCGTGGGTCGAGAAAATCGCCGTGTGGATCGAAGAGGGTCGTACGCCTTATATCTTCCTGCACACCGCCGACAATTTGCTGGCCGCCAAACTGGCGCAACGTTTTCACGCAAAACTGATGCTGCGTTTGCCTGGCCTGCCGCCGCTGCCTGAGCTATACAGAGAGCCCGCTGCCGAGCAACTTGGCCTGCTCTGAAGCGGATTCCCTGCCTTTTTCTGGAGCCTGCCAATGGATGCGCAAACCCGTCGAGCCCAAGCGTTCAAAGCACTGCACGAACGCGCGGGGGCTTTTGTCATTCCCAACCCGTGGGACGCCGGCTCGGCGAAAATGCTCGCCAGCCTTGGTTTCGAAGCGCTGGCGACCACCAGTGCCGGTTACGCCTTTTCCAACGCCCGCCCCGATGGCGGGCTGACGCTGGACGACACCCTGGCAAACGTTCGGGCGATTGTTGCGGCCACTGATCTGCCCGTCGCCGTCGACCTGGAAAACGGTTTCGCTGACGATCCGGCCGAATGCGCACAGAGTATTTTGCGTGCGGCAGAGGCCGGTGCGGTCGGCGGCTCGATCGAAGATGCCACGGGCCGTGAAGAAGCGCCGATTTACTGCTTCGAGCATGCCGTGGCGCGCATTGAGGCTGCCGTGGCAGCCGCTCGCAGCTTGCCGTTTCCCTTTATGTTGACCGCTCGTGCGGAGAACTTTCTGCACGGCAGTCCTGATCTCGCCGATACCATTCGCCGGTTGCAGGCGTTTGCCGAGGCGGGTGCCGACGTACTTTATGCGCCGGGTCTGCGCAGTGCTGAAGATGTGTTGGCGGTGGTCCGTGCCGTGGCGCCGAAACCGGTCAATGTGTTGATGTCTGGCGGACTGAAATTGACGGTCGAGCAGTTGAGCGAAATGGGCGTCAAGCGGATTAGCGTCGGTTCGGCGCTGGCCTTGGCAGCCTATGGCGAGTTTTTCCGCGCTGCCGAAGAGATCAAGACGTCGGGCACGTTCGGGTTCACGTCGCGGTCCATGCCGTATGCCCAGGCCAATCAATTGTTCAAAGGCTGACGATGCGGTTTCGGTGGTGGCTGCTGTTGATGCTGTTGATCATTGGTGCGGCGGCCGTGAGCGTCTGGCGCGGCTGGATCTCACTGCCACCCCAGTGGAATCCTTGGGCGCCGCTGGACGTGAAAGCCGCGCCCAATTTTCTGACGCGCTACAAACTGATGCGCCTGCGCGATGATCCGCAGTTGTGTGATCAAGCCCTGAGCAGCTCCGGATTGCGCGTAACCCATCAGGCCGACAGCCCCGATGCGACGTGTCCGTTGATCAACACCTTGCGTGTGCAAGGCGGCGAGGTGGCGCTGAGCAGCAGTTTCCTCGCCAGTTGCCGCCTGGCGGTGTCGTTCGCTCTGTTCGAACACCACGCCCTGCAACCCGCGGCGCAAGCGGTCTACGGTCAAGCGGTAACGCGTGTCGACCATCTCGGCAGCTTTGCCTGTCGCAACGTCTACAGCCGCGAAAATGGCAGACGCAGCCAGCATGCCAGCGCCGATGCGCTGGATATCGCCGGTTTTCGCTTGGCCGATGGCCGCTCCATCAACGTGCTCAAGGATTGGCCGAAGGATAATCAGGACGCACGGTTTTTACGTCAGGTCCGCGATGGCGCCTGCGACATGTTCAGTGTGGTCTTGAGTCCGGATTACAACGCCGCCCATCGCAATCACTTTCATGTGGATGTCGGGCCGTGGTGGGTGTGTCGCTGAGGGCCTGTTATTGAAGGTCAGGCGGCGATACGCAGGTTTTGCAGGACGATCGGGCGAGCCCAGCCGTTATCGAAGTCGAGTTGTTTCTGTTGCGCCACCAGTTCTTCGGGCGAGAACGGCGGGAATGGCTTGTCCAGCAGATCGAGTTCGAATTCGGCGATCGGCAGGTGCAGCGGACGCGGTTGCGGCGCCGGACCTGCTTCCGGCACAGGCTGACCTGCGGTGAGCACGATCGGGCGGACCCAGCGGCTTTCGAAGTCCTGTTGCTTCTGTTGAGCGACGATTTCTTGTGCCGGGAACGGTGGGAAAGGTTTGTCGGCCAGGTCCATTTCGAACTCGGCAATCGGCAGGAACAGTGGCTCGGGAGGGCGGACCTCGGTTTCTTTCACATCGCATTCGCGCTGGGAAATGATGTGAGCCAGCAGTTCGCTGCCAACGGTGGGTTCGACCGGGCTGTCGAGATCGACCGGTGGAAAGTTGAGAGAAGCCGGTACGACATCGCCCGACTGATCGGCCAAGGCCTGGGCAAAGAAATCCTGCCACAGGTGACTGACGCCGCTCAGTGCTTGGGAGTTTCGTAGGCCAAAATCGCCGTGGGGCGAGATGTAGCCTATCGATGTGCGTTGAATGTCTGACATTTCTCTCGGTCGACGCTCAGCTCTGGCAAAATGCTCGATAGTTTTGTTATCGGCCGTTTTTGCCGATCATTAATTTTTTGAGCGTGTTTTCTCATGATTGAGCAACCTGCGGCCTGCCGCATCCATGTCGAGGCCTTGGCCGCGACTTTTCAGCCACAGGCCGAACAATGGGCCGAGCGCCTGGGTTTGCCGATGCAGGTGGATGACGGTGAGTTTGCCTTGCAGGTCGGCGAGCAGGGTTTGCAGCTGCAGCAACTGGGTCCGGACGCGCCGGGGCCGGTGCGGGTGGACTTTGTCGAGGGCGGTGCGGCCCATCGCCGCTTGTACGGCGGCGGCAGCGGTCAGATGATCGCCAAGGCTGTCGGGGTTGCCCAAGGCGTGCGTCCGCGCGTGCTGGATGCCACGGCGGGGCTGGGTAAAGATGCGTTCGTGCTGGCGAGCCTGGGCTGCGAGATGAGCCTGATCGAGCGTCAGCCGCTGATTGGCGCGTTGCTTGAAGATGGCCTGGCACGCGGCGCGGAAGACTTTGACGTGGCGCCGATTGTGGCGCGGATGCGCTTGCTCAAGGGCAATTCGATCGAGGTGATGCGCAATTGGGAAGGCGAGCCGCCGCAGGTGATCTACCTCGACCCGATGTTTCCCCATCGTGAGAAAACGGCCTTGGTGAAGAAGGAAATGCGCCTGTTCCGGCCGCTGGTGGGCGATGACCCGGATGCGCCTGCACTGCTCGAAGCGGCGTTGGCGTTGGCCAGCCATCGAGTGGTGGTCAAGCGCCCGCGCAAGGCGCCATGCATCGAAGGGCCGAAGCCGAGTCATGCGCTGGATGGTAAATCGAGCCGGTATGACATTTACCCGAAGAAAGCGCTCAAGCCTTAAGACCGCGTCGCGCCCTTCGCGAGCAGGCTCGCTCCCACAGGGGACCTACGGTGTTGCATAGATCCAGTGTGGGAGCGAGCCTGCTCGCGAAGGGGCCAGATCGGACAACCGAAACCTATCAGGCTGACTCAGGCCGATACGCCCGCATAAACAACTCCACCACTTCCTGCACATGGCTCTCGGCCGCATCCCCGGTCAGCGGCTCGCCGCAGCCATAAAGCAGCCTGAAATTCCCCGCACCCTTGAGCAAGCAGAAGAAATGCTCGGCCGCATTGCGCGGTTTGTCGATGCTCAACGCGCCGCTTTGATCAACCTTGGTCAGCAACCGCTCCATGCCATGCAGCATGCGCTCAGGCCCGGCCTCGAAGAAGATCAGCGAGAGTTTCGGGTCCTGGCTGCCCAGCGTCATCATCAGCCGATGCAGGTTGACCGATTCGTCGCTGTTGATCAGTTGATGAAAGCCACGCGCGATGTTTAACAGCACCGTTTCTACGGCAGTGCCGTCCGGCAATTCGAAAAACAGCGTCGGCAATTGCTCTTCGCACTTGGCCATCACGGCGGCGGAGAACAGCGTCTCCTTGTCGTTGAAATGGCTGTAGACCGTCAACTTCGACACACCGGCCTCGGCCGCCACGGCGTCCATGCTGGTATTCGCATAACCCTTGCTCAGAAACAGAATTTTCGCCGCATCGAGGATCGCCTGGCGCTTGGCCAGATCCTTGGGACGGCCCGGGCCGTTGGGTACTGAAAGATTGTTAGGCATATGCGCTTTTATTACTGGACTGGTGAGTTTGCTATTAATAACATACCGCTCAGTATAATTATTCCAAGCACCATTAGCGAAAGGTCCTTCACCATGTTCCGCTATGCCTTGCCCCTCGCGTTGCCAGTCAGTCTGGCGTTTTTATTGTCTGCGTGTGGTCACGAAGAGGCGCCTCAAGTCACCGTTCGCCCGGCCATGGTCGTGCAGCCAGAGCCGTCGTCCCAGGCGATGGAAAGTTTTCCCGGTGAAGTCCGCGCTCGCTATGAGCCGGAGCTGGCGTTTCGCATTGGCGGTAAAGTCAGTCGACGACTGGTCGAAGAGGGGCAGCGGGTCAAGGCTGACCAACCTTTGGCGGAGCTCGATCCCCAAGACGTGCGCCTGCAACTGGAAGCCACCCGGGCCCAGGTCGCCGCTGCCGAGGCCAACCTGAGCCTGGTGCGCGCCGAACGTGATCGCTACAAGACCCTGATGGACCGTCAGATGGTCAGCCGTTCGCAGTACGACAATTCCGAAAACCTTTACCGATCCGGTGAAGCACGCCTCAAGCAAATCAAAGCCGAATTCAACGTTTCGACCAATCAGGCCAGTTACGCCGTGTTGCGTGCCCCTCAGGATGGGGTTGTGGCTAAACGCGCGGTTGAAGTCGGGCAAGTGGTGGCGGCTGGGCAAACCGTATTTGCCCTTGCCACCGATGGCGAGCGCGAAGTGTTGATCAGCGTGCCGGAGCAGAGCTTTGGCCGCTTCAAGGTCGGTCAGCCAGTGTCAGTCGAACTCTGGACCCAACCCGACCAACGTTTCGCCGGGCGCATCCGTGAGCTGTCGCCCGCTGCCGACCCAAAATCGCGCACTTTTGCCGCCCGCATCGCCTTCACCGCCGGCAAGGTTCCCGCTGAACTCGGCCAGAGTGCCCGGGTGTTCGTTCAGACCTCCGATGTGGTGCCGCTATCGGTGCCGCTTTCCGCGCTGACAGCGGAAAACGGCGCGACCTACGTCTGGGTCGTCAATGCCAACAATACCCTGAAGAAAACCCCTGTCCGGGTCGGAGCCTTCGGCGAGAAAACCGTACCGGTACTCGAAGGACTGAACGCCAGCGATTGGGTGGTGGCCGCTGGCGTCCATGTGCTGCTTGAAGGGCAGCAGGTGCGTCCGGTGGATCGCTCCAACCGCGTGGTCAATCTGGCGGACAAGGAGTAATCCCCGATGGGTTTCAATCTTTCCGCATGGGCACTGCGTAATCGCCAGATCGTACTGTTCCTGATGCTCTTGCTGGCAGTTGTCGGCGCACTGTCCTACACCAAACTCGGCCAAAGTGAAGACCCGCCGTTCACCTTCAAGGCCATGGTAATTCGTACCAACTGGCCGGGGGCCACGGCGCAGGAAGTGTCGCGCCAGGTCACCGAGCGCATTGAAAAGAAGCTGATGGAAACCGGCGAGTACGAACGCATCGTTTCGTTCTCCCGTCCGGGCGAATCCCAAGTGACGTTCGTTGCCCGTGATTCCATGCACTCGGTGGAAATCCCGGACCTCTGGTACCAGGTTCGCAAGAAAATCAGCGACATTCGTCATACCCTGCCACCGGGCATCCAGGGGCCATTCTTCAATGATGAGTTCGGCACAACGTTTGGCAATATCTACGCGCTGACCGGCGAAGGTTTTGATTACGCGGTGCTCAAGGACTACGCCGACCGCGTGCAGATTCAGCTGCAACGGGTCAAGGATGTGGGCAAGGTCGATCTGCTCGGGTTACAGGACGAGAAAATCTGGATCGAACTCTCCAACGTCAAACTCGCCACCCTGGGTCTACCTTTGTCGGCGGTGCAGCAGGCCCTTGAAGAGCAGAACGCGGTGTCCACCGCCGGGTTCTTCGAGACCTCCAGCGAGCGATTGCAGCTACGCGTCTCGGGGAATTTTCAGACGGTCGAAGAGATCAAGAGCTTCCCGATCCGCGTCGGTGATCGTACGTTCCGCATCGCCGATGTGGCTGATGTGCGTCGGGGTTTCAACGATCCGCCAGCGCCGAGCATGCGCTTCATGGCGGAAAACGCCATCGGTCTGGCCGTGGCCATGAAGGATGGTGGCGACATTCTGGTGCTGGGCAAGGCGTTGGAAATCGAGTTCGACCGGATCCAGAAAAATCTTCCTGCCGGTATGCAGCTGCGCAAGGTCTCCGACCAGCCCGCCGCCGTGAAAAGCAGTGTCGGTGAATTTGTTCAGGTGCTGGTGGAAGCGCTGGCAATCGTCCTGCTGGTGAGCTTCTTCTCCCTCGGCGTGCGCACCGGCATGGTGGTAGCGCTGGCGATTCCATTGGTATTGGCGATGACATTCGCCTGCATGTATTACCTGGGAATCGGCCTGCACAAGATTTCCCTCGGGGCGTTGGTACTGGCGCTGGGTTTGTTGGTGGACGACGCGATCATCGCCGTGGAAATGATGGCGATCAAAATGGAGCAGGGCTTCGACCGGATCAAGGCGGCCAGTTACGCCTGGACCAGCACCGCATTCCCGATGCTCACCGGCACGCTGATTACCGCTGCCGGCTTCCTGCCGATTGCCACTGCGCAATCGGGTACCGGCGAATACACCCGTTCGATCTTCCAGGTGGTGACCATCGCGTTGCTGGCCTCGTGGGTTGCCGCTGTTGTGTTTGTGCCTTATCTGGGGGAAAAACTCCTGCCGGATCTGGCGAAGATTCATGCAGCCAAACATGGCATCGGCGACGGCCAGCCCGACCCTTACGGCACGCCGTTCTATCAGCGCGTCAGACGCCTGGTGGAGTGGTGCGTACGGCGGCGCAAGACGGTCATTGTCCTGACGGCCGTGTTGTTTATCGGTTCTGTCATCCTGTTTCGCTTCGTGCCGCAACAGTTCTTCCCGGCATCGGGTCGTCTGGAGTTGATGGTCGATCTGAAACTGGCGGAAGGCGCCTCGTTGAGCAACACCCGCGATGAGGTCAAACGGCTCGAAGCACTGCTCAAGGATCACGCCGGTATCGACAACTATGTCGCTTACGTTGGCACCGGTTCGCCACGTTTTTACCTGCCGCTGGATCAACAACTTCCTGCAGCGAGCTTCGCGCAGTTTGTCGTCCTGGCCAAAACCATCGAGGAGCGCGAAGTCCTGCGCACCTGGCTGATCGAAGCCCTCAAGGAACAATTCCCGGCCCTGCGCGCGCGGGTGACACGTCTGGAGAACGGGCCACCGGTTGGCTATCCGATGCAGTTCCGGGTCACCGGTGAGCACATCGAGGAAGTCCGCGCGCTGGCCCGTAAAGTCGCGGCCAAGGTTCGCGAGAACCCGCATGTGGTCAACGTCCATCTGGATTGGGAAGAACCGAGCAAAGTCGTTTATCTGAACGTCGATCAGGACCGCGCCCGCGCGCTTGGCGTGAGCACCGCGAACCTGTCGAAGTTCCTGCAAAGCTCTCTGACCGGTTCCAGCGTCAGCCAGTACCGTGAAGACAACGAGTTGATCGAGATTCTGTTGCGCGGCACATTGCACGAGCGCACCGAACTGTCATTGCTGCCAAGCCTGGCGGTGCCGACTGACAACGGTCGCAGCGTGGCGCTGTCGCAAATCGCGACGCTGGAATACGGCTTCGAAGAAGGCATCATCTGGCACCGCAACCGCTTGCCGAACGTGACGGTCCGCGCCGACATCTACGGCAAGGAACAACCGGCGACGCTGGTGAAGCAGATCATGCCGACCCTCGATCCGATTCGCGCCGAATTGCCGGACGGGTATTTGCTGGAGGTCGGTGGCACGGTGGAGGACTCGGCTCGCGGGCAGAATTCGGTGAAGGCCGGTGTACCGCTTTTCATCGTGGCGGTGCTGACGTTACTGATGCTGCAACTGCGCAGTTTCTCACGCACGGTAATGGTGTTTCTGACGGCGCCTTTGGGTTTGATCGGTGTGACCTTGTTCCTGATAGTGTTCCGTCAGCCGTTCGGTTTCGTCGCCATGCTCGGCACCATCGCGCTGTCCGGGATGATCATGCGTAACTCGGTGATTCTGGTGGACCAGATCGAGCAGGACATTGCTTCCGGGCTCAAGCCTTGGCAGGCGATTATTGAAGCCACGGTGCGGCGCTTCCGGCCGATTGTGTTGACTGCACTCGCGGCGGTGCTGGCGATGATTCCGCTGTCGCGCAGCGTGTTTTTCGGGCCGATGGCGGTGGCGATCATGGGCGGGTTGATTGTGGCAACGGCGCTGACGTTGCTGTTTTTGCCGGCGCTGTATGCGGCGTGGTTCCGGATCAAAAAGGACCCAGCCTAACCTCTGTAGGAGCAAGCTTTGCTCCTACAGTTGTTTCAGAACCTTCTGATATTGAGTCAGAGAGGTCTGAGTGCTGTACTCAAAACTCAGTTCTACGAGTTTTTGAGACAGCAATAATGAAAAAGCCGCCCATTTTGAGGGGAAGGACCGACCCGGTATTCGATCTGTTGGGGAAGTCGCCCCACAAGGAACGCCTCTCGGACTACCTTGCCTTGCTCAAGCCGCTGGACGATCAGGGGCGTTATCTGCCTTTCGATGAGTTGCGCTACCGCTGGGCGCCAGGGCTGGATTCGAATCTGTGCTGGGCGCTGGTGAAGAAAGCCCGGACTGCGCAGTACTCAAGTCTTTTGCCTCTGGGCGAGCCGCTTCAATGGGGCAATTTCGTGCTCACGCCGTTGGCGCAGAAAGCTATTTCCGCCGTCGATCGACAAGCCACAACGGCCGCGCTGGAGTACATGACCAGTCAGATCGGTGAACACGCGCATTTCAGTTATCTGTTGAATGACTTGATCGAAGACGAAGCCATCAGCAGCAGCCAGCTCGAAGGCGCGGCGACCACGACGCGGGTGGCCAAGGACATGCTCAAGCGTAACCGCCTGCCGCGCACGCCGGATGAGCGAATGGTGATCGGCAACTACAAGATGATGAATTTCGCCTGGGAAAAGCGTTATGACGCCCTGAGTGTCGAACTGATTTCAGCCATGCACCGGGTGGGTGTCGAGGGCATTGATGACACGCAATATTCGCCGGGGGAGTTCAGGGGCAACGATGATGTGGTGGTGCAGGACGGCGAGGGCAACACCGTGCATACACCGCCGCCCGCAGCAGGGCTGGTGTCACGATTGCGGGTGCTGTCGAAGTGGATCAACCAGCCCCACAACGATCCCGATCAAGTGGATTACGTTCATCCACTGATCAAAGGCATCGGGCTGCATTTTGCGTTGGGTTATGAGCATCCTTTTCGCGATGGCGACGGTCGGGTGGCGCGCGCGCTATTTTACTGGTTCATGTTCAAGAATGACTTCTCTGCCTTTCGCTACATTGCGATCAGCATCTTGCTGCGCAGTGCGCCGGTGAAATACGGGCGGTCTTATCTGAACACTGAGGCCGATGACCTCGATCTGACTTATTTCATCGATTTCCAGTGTTCGGTCATCCTGCGGGCTGTCAGCGGTTTCACCGAGGCATATCGGAAAAGTCTGGCGTATGCCGAAAGCTTTGATCGCTGGTTGTTGGAGTCCGGCTTTTTTGACCGTTTGACCGAGAAGCAGCGAGCCGTATTCCAGGTGGCCAAGAGCGGGATGGCCAAGGAGTTTACGGCGGTCAATGTGAAGGAGAATCTGGACTGTTCGTACAACACTGCGTCGGCCACATTGAATGGGCTGGTCGAATTGGAGGTGTTTGAGAAAAGGAAGATGGGGCGCGAGTGGGTGTTCTTTCTGCGGGCTCAAAACACAACCCCGTTCTGACCGTTCCCACGCAGAGCGCGGGAACGGTCACCGGGAGAGAGTATTAGAGGGTGCCAAACACCTTCTTCGCCAAACTGGTCGCTGCCGCCGCAGGATTCTGGCGAATGGTTTCTTCCTGTTTACCAATCATCTCGAACAGACCGTTCAACGCCTGCTCGGTCACGTAGCTTTCGATGTTGGCGTTCTTCGCGTCCACCACGCCCAGCGTCGCGGCTTGTCCGGCGAACGAGTTGTATTGCTTGGCCAGGCCGACCTGGTCGGTGGCTTGCTTGACGATTGGCAGGAACTTGACGCGGATCTGTTCGCGGCTGGTTTTGCTCAGGTACTGAGTGGCCGAGTCCTTGCCGCCGCTGAGAATGCCCTTGGCATCCTCCACGCTCATCTTCTTCACCGCGTCCACCAGGATCGGCTGGGCCTGGGTCACGGCGGTTTCAGCCGCTTTGTTCATGCTGGTTTCCAGCTGATCGACTTGGTCGCCCATGCCGAACTGCTTCATCTTGCTGGCGACTTTGCCCAGTTTGCCCGGCAGTTCGATTTTCACGTCCGGGTTGTTGCTGAAGCCGCCCGGCGTGCCGAGTTGTTTCACGGCCAGCTGCGCGCCTTGGGTCAGGGCATCTTTGAGGCCGCCGGTGGCGTCTTTTTGTGACAGGTCGTTGAGCGACAGCGCCAGGGCGCTGGCGGAGATCATCAAGCCTGCGCACAGGCCGGCGAAGCGAAGGGTAGGGCGGAACATGGCAGCTTCCTTGTTCAAAATAGAGAATTAGCGGGCGGCGTCGACGCGGATTTTCAGTGGCTGCGGATCGCTGCCATCCAGCTGCACGGCGTGATGTTCGGTGGTGATGAACATCAGTTCGCCATTCACTTCGATCCGTGCGCTGACCGAGTAACGATGGCCCGGTTTGACCTGCGTTGGATCGTAACTCAGATGAAAGGGCAGCGGCACCTGGCCTTTGACCGGACCTTTCTGTTCGCCAAGGACCACGGCGGGCGCGTCGGCCAGGGAAACGTCCTGCAAGCTGACGCTTAAGGTAGCGCTGGGCGGCAGGGCAATTCGTTGCAGGTAGAAGACTTCGCCATCAAGGGAGTTTTTAGCGGCGGGTTGCATCGTCTGACAGGCGCCCAGCAGGGTGGTCATGGCCAATAAAGAGAGTTTTTTCATCGGAGATCTCCGTATCGAAGGCGCCAGAAGAGGCCTGGCGCCCGTAGGAATTTAGTCGGATAGAGTCGGAGCCGCGACCTGATCCGCCGCATCTTCACTGCGATGCAACGCGACCTGACGGATCGACAAGCGAATCTCCGCCGGCAACACCCGCTTGGCCGCACCTTCGGCCAGTTCGCCGAGCAGTTCGTGATAGCTCAGCTTGCCGGCCTCGTCGCGCTTGAGCACATCCAGATCCAGCATCGTCTGGATGAAATGGCGGAACAGGCTCTTGTCGAAGAACTCCGGGGCGTTGAGGCCATGCAGAATCGACAGACGCTGGGCCATGACCGTGCACAAGTCTTCCAGCTCTTCGGCGCTGATGCTGTTCTGACCGCTGTTGAGCAGCAGGGAAACGGTCATGTAGAAACGTTGCAGGGTCTGGGCGATGCTTTTCGACAGCAGCGTCAGCAGTACGAAATGCCGCGAGCTCGGCGCCGGACGCAGGTAAACGTCCTTCTCAAAACGCAGCAGACCTTGCTCGACGAAGGCTTCGAGCCATTGGTCGATCACCGCATCCAGTTCCTCCAGCGACCAGCGAATGAACAACTCCGATTGCAGGTACGGATAGAGCGCGCGGGTGTAGCGCAGGATCTGTTCGCGGCTCATGCGCGAGGCGCTCTGGAAGAAGCTCGCCAGCAACGCAGGCAAGGCGAAGATGTGCAAAACGTTGTTGCGGTAGTAGGTCATCAGGACGGCGTTCTGCTCGTCCAGGTACAGAATCTTGCCCAGGGCATCGCTCTGCTCGGACAGCAGATTCATGTCCTTCACATGCTCGATCAGCGCCCGGCCGTCACCTTCCGGCAGGGTGGTGTGCGGCGAATACGGGACCTTGCGCAACAGCGCCAGATACAGATCAAGCACCCGCGCCATGGCGCGGTCGTCCAGGGCCAGACGGCTGGTGGACAGCAGTGCCAGAGCCACCAGGTTGACCGGGTTGATCGCCGCGGCTTCGTTGAGATGCTGCGCGACTTTCTCGCCCAAACGGTTGGTGGTTTCGTTGAGCCAGGCCGGTTTGAATTGCGGACCGAGATCCTGTTTACGCCAGTCTGGCTGTTCGCTGTCGAGGAATTCCGCCAGTTTGATCGGTTCGCCGAAGTTCACCGCCACCTGACCGAAACGCTGCTTGAGCGCGCCGATGACTTTGAAGATGTCGAAGATCGATTCTTTCTTCTTGCTCGCACCACGCAGTTCGCCGAGGTAGGTTCGGCCTTCCAGCACGCGCTCGTAGCCGATGTAGACCGGGATGAACACGATGGGCATCCGCGACGAACGCAGGAAGCTGCGCAGGGTGATGGCGAGCATTCCGGTTTTTGGTTGCAGCATGCGCCCGGTGCGCGAACGGCCGCCCTCGACGAAGTACTCCACCGGGAAGCCTTTGGTGAACAGGGTGTGCAGGTATTCGTTGAACACCGAGGTGTAGAGCGGGTTGCCCTTGAAGGTGCGGCGCATGAAGAACGCACCGCCACGCCGCAGCAGGCTGCCGATCACCGGCATGTTGAGGTTGATCCCGGCGGCGATGTGCGGCGGGGTCAGGCCGTTGCGAAACAGCAAGTAGGACAGCAGCAGGTAGTCGATGTGGCTGCGATGGCACGGCACGTAGATCACTTCGTGACCCTGAGCGACCTTCTGCACGCCTTCGATGTGGTTGACCTTGATCCCGTCGTAGATCTTGTTCCAGAACCAGCTCAGCACCACTTCCAGAAAGCGGATCGCGGTGTAGGTGTAGTCGGAGGCGATCTCGTTGCCATAGCGCAGGGCCTGGGCCTTGGCTTTCTCCGGAGAGATGTTTTCACGCTCGGCTTCGTCGAGGATCGCTTGCTTGACCAGCGGCTGATTGAGCAGGCCTTTGACCAGATTGCGACGGTGGGAAATGTCCGGGCCGATCACCGCCGCTTTCAGGTTGCGGAAGTGCACCCGCAGAATTCGTTGGGCCATGCGCACGGTGCGCTCGTGGCCTTTGTTGTGGTCGATCAGTTCGCGCAAATGGATCGGCGCCGAGAACTGCACCCGGGTTTTGCGCCCCAGCACGATGATGCTCAACAACCGACGCAGGCGCCCGGTGACTGCCCAGCTGTCGGCGAAGAGCAGTTTCCACGGGCTCGATTCGCTGTCCGGCGATTGGCCCCAGAACACGCTGACCGGAATGATCTGCGCGTCTTCGGCGGCGTTCTGGCTCAGGGCGCTGACCAGGCGAGTCAAGGTCGGCGGTGCACCACGCTTGTCCTGACGGCCGAGCCAATCGGGCTCCGGCGTGAGGTAAAAGAACGCCGCAGGTTCCTCCAGCGTACCTACCGAGACCGGCAACACCGGGCGGGGCAAACCCGCCTTGCTGCACTCGGTATCGACCACGGCCAGGTCGGTCAGCGAAGGGTTTTGCAGGACGTAGAACACCGGACGGCTGCGATCGAGGTTGAGGGTGAACGACGACTGATTGATCGTCTCCGAGCGAACCCAGAGGTAGAGCAGTCGGCGCAGGGTGCCAAACACAAGACGGCGGAACGGGGAACGGGTCATACGGCATCTGCATGAGTGAATAAAACCGAGCGTTTGCTCGGGCGGTCGATAGTGTGCCGTATTCGCCGAAAATCGGCAAAAAAGCGGCTAAGTAAAGTGAGTTGAGAGTTTTGGCGGCTGTCATATACTCGGCCGTTCAAAATAAAAACAAGGGGGTACTGACATGGCTACGCGCGAAACCGGCAATGTGAAGTGGTTCAACGATGCCAAGGGTTACGGATTCATTCAGCGCGAGGACGGGGTGGACGTGTTCGTGCACTACCGCGCGATTCGCGGCGAAGGGCATCGCTCCCTGGCTGAAGGTCAGCAGGTGGAATACGGCGTGGTGACTGGCGAGAAAGGCTTGCAGGCTGAGGATGTGGTGGGGTTGTAAGCTTCAAGGTCAAAAGATCGCAGCCTGCGGCAGCTCCTACGGGTGTACACCTAACCCTGTGGAGCTGCCGCAGGCTGCGATCTTTTTGGTTAAGCGGTTTTCCAGGTGATTTCTTCTTCACCATCCGCGCTGATGCGCATCCAGCGATCCGCTGTCTCTTCACCTTCTTCCTCGACCCAGCTACCCGGCGCGCAACGCACTTCGACGTTCAGCGCGGCAAAGGCTGCGCGGGCGCAGGCGATGTCGTCTTCCCACGGGGTCTGGTCGCTGTCCAGGAACAGGCTGTTCCATTTGCCCACGGCTTTCGGCAGCCAGGTGACCGACACGTTGCCGGCCTTGCACTTGTAGGTCTGGCCTTTCTGGACCCAGTCGGTGCATGGGCCCAATGCCGCGCCGAGCCAGGCCGCGACGGCCTTGTAGTCGACGTCGGCGTCTTTCAGGTAAATCTCGATATCGGGTTGGCGCATGGATGTCCTCACTGCGGGTCTGAAAAATCCATTCGCGGATTTAGCCGGTCTACGGCAACTGCCGTAGACCAAAATATTAAAAATTATTGAAGTACGAAGTAATCGTAGCGCATTGAAACAGTGACCTCGAACGGCTCGACCTGTTCGATGACTGCCGCTCGGCGTTCAGCACTGGCGCGCCAGCCGTGGGGCGTCATGGCCAACAGGTTCGCACGGTCCTGACCACTTTCCAGCGTCAGTTTGAACTCCAGGGTTTCGCTGTGCTGCTGCGCCATGCCTTCCGGCACCAAAGCCAGATGCTTGTCGTCGGTGTACTCACGCACTTCGTCGTACAGACGCTCGCGCAATTCCATCAGATGGCCGCTGGTCGGCCCGACTTTCATCAAGCCACCACCGGGGCTGAGCAGGCGCTTGGCTTCCTCCCAGTCCAGCGGGCTGAAGACGCTGGCGAGAAACTGGCAGCTGCCGGAGGCCAGCGGCACCCGCGCCATGCTGGCGATCAACCACGTCAGCTGCGGGTTGCGTTTGCAGGCGCGTTTGACGGCTTCCCGGGAGATGTCCAGCGCGTAACCGTCGGCGCTCGGCAAAGCCTCGGCGATTTGCGCGGTGTAGTAACCCTCGCCACAACCGATGTCCAGCCAGCGCTGGGGCGCGTATTGCGCCGCCAGTTCGGCCAGACGCTTGGCCACCGGCGCGTAATGGCCGGCGTTCAAGAAGTCGCGACGGGCTTCGACCATCGCCAGGTTATCCCCAGGGTCGCGGCTGTTCTTGTGCTGCACCGGCAACAGGTTCAGGTAACCCTGACGCGCACGGTCGAAACGATGCCCGGCGGGGCAGGCCACGCCGTTGTCCACCGCGTTCAGCGGTTCGCTGCAGATCGGGCAGGCGAGCATCAGGCGAGCAACTTGATCAGGGTCTGGTAATAGATTTCAGTCAGCACATCGAGATCGGCAGCCAGCACACGCTCGTTGACCTGGTGGATCGTCGCGTTGACCGGGCCAAGTTCAACCACTTGTGTGCCCATGGTCGCGATGAAGCGTCCGTCGGAGGTGCCGCCGCTGGTGGACGCTTTGGTTTCACGACCGGTGATGTCCTTGATGCTCGACGCGACAGCATCCAGCAGGGCGCCCGGTTCGGTGAGGAACGGCAGGCCGGACAGCGCCCAGTCGATGTGCCAGTCCAGGCCATGCTTGTCGAGGATGTCAGCGACGCGCTTTTGCAGGCCTACCACGGTCGATTCGGTAGAGAAGCGGAAGTTGAACACCGCCACCAGGTCACCCGGAATCACGTTGGTCGCGCCAGTGCCGGAGTTCACGTTGGAGATCTGGAAGCTGGTCGGCGGGAAGAAATCGTTGCCGTGGTCCCAATGCTCGGCAGCCAGTTCGGCCAGCGCCGGGGCGGTGAGGTGGATCGGGTTCTTGGCGAGGTGCGGATAGGCCACGTGACCTTGCACGCCGCGCACGGTCAGCTTGGCGCCGAGGGAGCCGCGACGGCCGTTCTTGACCACGTCCCCCACCAGGGTGGTGCTCGACGGTTCGCCGACGATGCACCAGTCCAGACGCTCCTTACGGGCGGCAAGGCGTTCGATCACAGCTTTGGTGCCGTGGTGCGCCGGGCCTTCTTCGTCGCTGGTGATCAGGAAAGCGACCTTGCCCTTGTGATCCGGGTAGTCGGTGACAAAACGCTCGGCCGCCACGGTCATGGAGGCGAGGCTGCCTTTCATGTCCGCCGCGCCACGGCCGCAGAGCATGCCGTGTTCGTCGATCAGCGCGTTGAACGGGTCGATCTGCCAAGCGGTCACCGGGCCGGTCGGAACCACGTCGGTGTGACCGGCAAAGCACAGCACCGGGCCGTCGTGTTTACCGTGGGTGGCCCAGAAGTTATCCACATCTTCGATGCGCATTGGCTCCAGCGCAAAACCGGCATCGCCCAGGCGCTGCATCATCTGCTTCTGGCAATCGGCGTCGACCGGCGTCACGGACGGACGGCGGATCAGGTCGATGGCGAGTTGAAGGGTCGGCGAAAGGTCGGCGTGGGCCGTCATGGGGAACTCCGAAAGCTGGGGGGCAAGGCGCGCAAAATGGCAGTTATCTTAAAGCAAAACGGCGGCCATTGGCCGCCGTTTAGTGCATCTGGAACGATTTAGACCGCCGGTGCCGGTTCGGCCTCGACCGAAGGTTTCGGCAGCGAAGACAAGAACGCCATGATCAGCGCCGCCAGGTATGGCAACGATTGCACCAGCAACATGGTCACCCAGAAACGCATGTCGTTGCTCGGCATGCCGTTCACCAGATATATCCCCAGCGCCGCGCCCCACAACAGCAGCATGATGAACACTTCTTCACGAGCCTCCGAAATCGCCACCCAGAAGCCGTGGTTATCGGCGTTCTTCGGTGTACGGAAAAACGGAATGCTGCTGGTGAAGAAGCCGTACAACACCGCTTTGGCGATGGTGTGCGACAACGCCAACCCTGCCAGTGCCGCGCAGAATGCGTCCTTGAGGTTGACCCCGACCGCACGACGGTAGAGGAAGATGATCTTGCCCACCTTGAACACGAACAGCGCCAGCGGCGGGATCGCGAAAATCAACAACGGCGGGTCGACTCGCTGCGGCACGATGATCATCGCCGCCGACCACAACAAGGCGCCCACGGTGAAGAAGATGTTCATACCGTCCGCCACCCACGGCAACCAGCCCGCGAGGAAGTGATAACGCTGGCCACGGGTCAGCTCGGTGTCCTTGCCGCGCAACAGACTGGCGGTGTGACGCTTGATGATCTGAATCGCACCGTAAGCCCAGCGGAAACGCTGTTTCTTGAAGTCGATAAAGGTATCGGGCATCAGGCCTTTGCCGTAGCTGGTGTGGTAATACGCCGCTGACAGGCCTTTCTCGAACACGCGCAGACCCAACTCGGCGTCTTCACAGATGCACCAGTCAGCCCAGCCCAGTTCCTCGAGCACCGAGCGCCGGGTCATGGTCATGGTGCCGTGCTGGATAATCGCGTCACGGTCGTTACGGGTGACCATGCCGATGTGGAAGAAACCTTTGTATTCCGCGTAGCAGAGCTTCTTGAAGGTGCTTTCGTTCTGGTCGCGGTAATCCTGCGGTGACTGCACCACGGCGATTTTCGGATCGGCGAAGTGCGGCACCATGTGCTTGAGCCAGTTCGGGTCGACGCAGTAGTCCGAGTCGATCACCGCAATCACTTCGGCATCCTTGGCGGTGTGCGGAATCAGGTAATTCAGCGCGCCACCCTTGAAGCCGGCCAATGGCGCGACGTGGAAGAACTTGAAGCGCGGGCCGAGGGTTTCGCAATAATCGCGCACCGGCTCCCAGACCGCCGGGTCCTTGGTGTTGTTGTCGATGATCAGGACTTCGAAGTCCGGATAGTCGAGGTTGGCCAGGGCGTTGAGGGTCTGTTTGACCATCTCCGGCGGCTCGTTGTAGCAAGGCACGTGAATCGAGACTTTCGGTCGGTAGTCCGAATCGCCCACCACCGGCAGGAATTCACGCCGGCGTTTGTGGGTCCAGACCGCTTCGGCCAGTTCGTGGGCCTCGGTCAGCAGCACGATAAACACCCCGAGCGCGCCGAGGGCAAGGAGGAAGCCCACCGTCAGGCTGAACCAGGTGCTGTATTGCAGGCTGTAGTCGTAACCGATCCACACCAGCACCGAACCGCAAAGGAACGCGATGAAGGTCAGGAAGGTGCGGCCGCGTTGACGCAGGGCCGAGCCGTCGATCATCAACAGGGTCAGCGACAGCAGGGCCAACACTACCGAGCCGACAGCGAGCACGCGCCATTGCGGAATGGCGACGACCGGGCCTTCGAAGTTGAATTTCTGCTGACGCGCGGCGTTGAAAACGCCCCAGTAAGCGCCCACGGAACCTTCGTCACTGGCCTTCCACGGTTGGTCAAAGGCTTCGATCACAAAGTAGTTGAAGCCCTGGCGATTGAGCTTGTTGACCAAGGTCCGCAGATAAATCGCCTGGTCTGCCGGCGACGCGTCGGCGCCACCGCGCATACGGCCGTTGCTCGGCCAGCCGACTTCCGACAGCAGCAGCGGTTTTTTCGGGAACATCTTTTTCAGGTCACGGGCCCGGTCGAGCACGAACTGCCCGGACTGCTCCATCGGAACATGTTCCCAGTACGGCAGGACGTGGGCGGCGATCAGGTCGACGTGCTTGGCCAGGCTCGGGTTTTCTTCCCAGACGTGCCATTGCTCGGAGGTCGTCACCGGTACTTTCACTGCCGCGCGGACGCGATCAAGGATCACGCTCAGTTCGGCGGCGGTAATTTCCTTACGGAAGATCGCCTCGTTGCCCACCACCACGCGAACCACGCTGCGGGAGGTATTGGCCAGGTCAATGGCGCGCAGGATTTCACGCTCGTTGCGCGCAAGATCCGGGCTGATCCAGATACCCAGCGTCACGCGCAAACCGAATTCTTCGGCGAGCTTGGGAATATCACCCAGGCTGCCATCGACCGAGTAAGTACGGATGTTGTCCGTCAGCTTGCTCATGATCTCCAGATCGCGACGCATTTCATCGTCGGTCGGATATTGCTCTTTTTGCGGGTACTGCCCTTGCTGGAACGGCGAGTACGAAAAGCCGGAGATCTGTTCAGGCCAGTTGGGGGCGGTGACCGGGCGATTGATCAGCGCCCAGAAGCCGGTAAACAAGGCTGCGATGGCGAGCACCACGACCAGGTTGAGTCCAAATTTACGCGATGACATAGCTATTTCAGGTTCCGGAGGCTGTGGAACGAAGGAACGGTCTGCGGCTGGCTGCCAGGTGGCAGGGGCGCGCATCCTACACTGGAGGTTCTCTGACCGTACAGCGAACAGGGAAACGCCCGACATTGGGCACTCTGGTTTCACATAAGTTCTTACACTTGTCGCTGGAAGGTTAAAAGTTCTCGCGCTGTGGCCCTATAATGCGCGCCGGTTTTTGGGGTTATGGTCATGAGTACAGAAGATCCGCGGTTTGCAGGCATCGCCCGTTTGTATGGCATCGACGGCCTGGAGCGTTTGCGTGCGGCCCACGTGGCGATCGTCGGCGTCGGTGGCGTCGGTTCCTGGGCGGCGGAAGCCATCGCCCGTTGTGGCGTGGGCGAGATTTCGCTGTTCGACCTGGACGACGTCTGCGTCAGCAACGTCAACCGTCAGTTGCACGCGCTGGACAGCACTGTCGGCAAACCCAAGGTTGACGTGATGGCCGAGCGCCTGCGCGGGATCAACCCGGACTGCACCGTGCACGCGGTGGCGGATTTCGTCACCCGCGAGACCATGGCCGAATACATCACGCCAAACATCGACTGCGTCATTGATTGCATCGACAGCGTGAATGCCAAGGCGGCGCTGATCGCCTGGTGCAAGCGCCGCAAGATTCAGATCATCACCACCGGCGGTGCGGGCGGGCAGATTGATCCGACGCTGATTCAGGTATGCGACCTGAACCGGACCTTCAACGATCCGTTGGCTTCGAAAGTGCGCTCGACCTTGCGCCGGGATTACAACTTCTCACGCACCGTGACCCGCCATTACAGCGTGCCGTGCGTGTTTTCCACCGAACAACTGCGCTACCCGAAACCGGATGGCAGCATTTGCTTGCAGAAGAGTTTTGTCGGTGATGGTGTGAAGCTCGACTGCGCCGGAGGGTTTGGCGCGGTGATGATGGTGACGGCGACGTTTGGCATGGTCGCGGCGACCAAGGCTGTGGATAAGATTGTGGCCGGGGTACGGCGCCCTTCGGATCGGGTTAAACCTGAAGCTTGACCGGTGCGGCTGATGGCCTCATCGCGAGCAAGCTCGCTCCCACATTGGATCTGTGTCTAATACTAATCCCCTGTGGGAGCGAGCTTGCTCGCGATGGCGATTAACCCGCCAACTCATTCATCCGCTGGAGAACGGCATTCAAGCCATTGCTGCGTGATGGCGACAATTGCCGCGACAGCCCGAGCTGATCAAACCACTGTGGCAAATCCACCTGCTGCAACTCAACCGCCGACAATCCGTTAACCCGCGCCAGCAGCAACGCCACCAACCCGCGAATCAACCGCGCATCGCTGCTCGCGGCAAACTGCCAGTGACCATCCTGCAACTCACCCACCAGCCACACCTGGCTTTCACAGCCATGAACGCGGTTGGCGTCGACCTTATCCACATCGCTCAACCCAGGCAGACGGTCGCCCCATTGCATCAACAGCCGCGCCCGTTGTTCCCAGCCTGCGGCCTTCTGAAAGGTCTCCAGCGCGGTGACGGCATCGGCAGGCAAGCTCATCGCAACACCTCCAGCGCCTGATCCAGCGCTTCAAAGAACCGCTCCAAGTCATCGGAATCGTTGTACAGCGCCAACGACACCCGAATCGCCCCGGCCAATTCAAAGCTTTTCAGCAACGGCATGGCGCAGTGATGACCGGCGCGCACCGCGATCCCCTGTTCGGTCAGCAAATGCGCCAAATCAGCGTTATGCACACCCTCGACGACAAAACTGGCCAGCGCCAGTTGCGGCTTGCCCAACAACCGAATGCCGTTGCGCGCTTCAAGGCCTTTGAGCAAATAGTCATGCAGCGCTGCTTCGTGGGCGCAAACCGCATCCTGGTCAAGCCCGGCCAGATAATCCAGCGTCGCCCCCAGACCAATCACACCGGCAATCGGCGGCGTACCCGCCTCGAAACCCAGTGGCGCCGGGCGGAACCGTGCGCTGTGGTAATCCGCATCCAGCACCATTTCGCCGCCGAATTGCCAGTGGCGCAGTTGCTCAAGCGCTTCATTGCGACCGAACAGCACGCCCAGACCATCGGGGCCATAGAGCTTGTGGCTGGAAAACACATAGAAGTCGCAACCCAGCGCCTGCACGTCGTGCCGGCCATGAACCACGCCTTGAGCGCCATCGACCACGGTCAGCGCGTTATGCGCCTTGGCCATCGTCAAGAGGGCGGGCAGCGGTTGCCAGGCACCGAGTACGTTGGACAGCTGACTGACCGCCAGCAAGCGGGTTCGAGGACCGATGAGCTGCGTGGCAGCATCAAGGTCAATCAAACCGTCGGCGTCCAGTGGCAGGATCACCAGCTTCAGGTCGCGACGGTGGGCCAATTGCTGCCACGGCAACAGGTTGGCGTGATGCTCCAGGGCGCTGATGACAACTTCATCGCCCGGATTGAAAAGATGTTCCAGGCCGTAAGCCAGGAGGTTCAGCGCAGACGTTGCGCCGTGGGTAAAGATGATCTGCCCGCAATCGCCGGCATTGAGCCAGTGGGCGACTTTGCTGCGGCTGGCCTCGAACGCCTGGGTGGCGTGGGCGCCGGGCAGGTGTTGCGCCCGATGCACGTTGGCCGCGCCGTTGGCGTAGTAATGCGCCAGGGCATCCAGCAGGGCTTGAGGTTTTTGCGTGGTGGCGGCGTTGTCCAGATACGTCTGGTCTTGCCGTTGCAATGCGGCGATGGCCGGAAAATCGGCGCGCCAGGGAGAGGGAATCATCATGCTGTCGGGCCCTGTGAACTTGGGCGGGTGTACACCGGAGCTTGTGGGAGCGAGCTTGCTCGCGATGGCGTCCGTCAGGGCGCCAAAAAGCATCGCGAGCAAGTCGAATCGTCGCACCGTCGCTCCCACAGGTGCCTGCGGCACTTAGTTGTGAGCGTGCAGCGCTTCGTTCAGTTCGATCGCCGATTTGTGGGTTTTGCATTCCACGGCACCGGTCTCCGAATTACGGCGGAACAGCAGGTCAGGTTGCCCAGCCAGTTCACGGGCCTTCACGACTTTGACCAGTTGGTTGTTTTCGTCCAGCAGCGCCACTTTGGTACCAGCGGTCACGTACAGGCCCGATTCAACGGTGTTGCGATCGCCCAATGGAATGCCGATTCCGGCGTTCGCGCCGATCAGGCAGCCTTCGCCAACCTTGATCACGATGTTACCGCCGCCCGACAGGGTGCCCATGGTCGAGCAACCGCCGCCCAGATCCGAACCCTTGCCGACGAATACGCCAGCGGAAACGCGGCCTTCGATCATGCCCGGGCCTTCGGTACCGGCGTTGAAGTTGACGAAACCTTCGTGCATCACGGTGGTGCCTTCGCCGACATAGGCGCCCAGACGAATGCGTGCCGCGTCAGCGATACGCACGCCGGCCGGAACCACGTAGTCAGTCATTTTCGGGAATTTGTCCACCGAGAACACTTCCAGCAGCTCGCCGCGCAGACGGGCTTCCAGTTGATGTTCGGCCAGTTCGGCCAGGTCGATTGCGCCCTGGCTGGTCCATGCCACGTTCGGCAGCAGCGGGAACACACCGGCCAGGTTCAGGCCGTGCGGCTTGACCAGGCGATGGGACAGCAGGTGCAGCTTGAGGTAAGCCTCTGGGGTGGAGGTCAACTGAGCGTCTTCGGCCAGAAGGGTCGCGACCAGCGGCTTGTGGCTCTCGGCCAGACGGGTCAGCAAGGCAGCCTGGGCAGCGTCGACGCTTTTCAGGGCTTCAGCCAGTTGCGACGCCTGAGCGGTACTGAACGCGATGGCCTGATTGCCCTCGGTGTAGCCCAGAACAGGCGCAATGGCAGCGACCAGTTCGGCCGACGGGTTGAGCAGTGGCTGCGCGTAAAACACTTCCAGCCATGCGCCTTGACGGTTTTGAGTGCCGACACCAAAGGCCAGGCTGAACAGGGTAGTGGACATGTTGATACCTCTAAAAAATGGAACGGGCTGCCTTACTTGAGCGCTGCCGCGTAGATATCTGGCTTGAAGCCAATCAGGGTTCGGTCACCGAGATCAAGCACCGGGCGCTTGATCATCGAGGGT
>NZ_JBBWCB010000076.1:0-29019 GCF_039888995.1 Pseudomonas rossensis
TGGCTTGTTTATCTATGACGAAGACGGGCGCTGGATTGCCAATTCCAATGGCGCCGTCGTGCCAGATGCCAACAACGCCGATCGTGAGTATTTCATCTTCCATCGCAATCATCCCGACCGCGGACCCCACATCGGCCCGTCGATCAAGAGTCGTTCTAGCGGTGAATGGATCATGACAGTGTCCCGCCGCGTCAATCATCCGGATGGCCGTTTTGCCGGCGTGGCGTTGGCAACGATTTATCTCAGCCATTTCCTCGGGCTCTACGACAGCATCGACATGGGTCATAACGGCGTGATCAACCTGATCGCCGACGACGCCACCATCGTCGTTCGCCGGCCGTTCAAAGAAGCTGAAATCGGCATCAGCGTCGCCAAGGGACCGTTGTTTACGCAACTGTTGCCCAAGGGTAATTCAGGCACGGCAATGGTCCCGTCCTATGTGGATGGCGTCGAGCGTGTGGTCGGTTTTCGCAGGGTCGACGGTTATCCGCTGATCATCTTTGCGGCGCTGAACAAAGATGAAGTCCTGGCCGCCTGGCGTAAGGAGGTACTGCTGAGTGCTGGCATCGTCTCGTTGTTCCTGGGGTTTCTGGGCCTCCTCGGTTATCGCCTCATTCGCCTCATGAGGCAGCAGAACCATGTGCAGGGCGTATTGCTGGATGCGCAGGAAAAACTGATCGAGGTTAACCGCAGTCTTGAGTTGCTGGCGCTGGAGGACGCGCTGACCGGACTGTCCAACCGGCGTCAGTTCGATCTGTTCATCCTCGCCGAAATGGGTCGCGCCAGGCGCAACCAGACCCACCTCGCGCTGCTGATGATCGATGTCGATCACTTCAAGAGCTTCAATGATCTTTACGGCCATGTGGCCGGCGATGAGTGTTTGCGCAACATCAGCACGATCATCAGGGACAACATCAAGCGCCCCGGCGACCTGTCTGCCCGCTATGGTGGCGAAGAATTTGCGGTCGTACTGCCCGGCACCGACTACGTGGGGGCGTTTCTGGTGGCGGAAAAAATCCGTCGCGCGGTTCAGCAGGCCGGCATCCAACACAGTGAAGGGGCTGAAGGCACGGTGACGGTCAGCCTGGGGGTCGCCGCTTACGATCCGGCGTCACAAGCCCAGCCCAGCGACCTGGTAGGGGCCGCCGACAAGGCGCTTTACGTGGCCAAGGCCAGCGGCCGGAACATGAGCGTCATTGCCAACTGAATTCAAACAAACCGGTCACTGCCCTGAACCAGTTTGGTGGACAGGTACGATTGCTTGAGTTTTTCCAGCCACCAGCCCAAGGCGCGGCCGTCGTGATCGCCACGCCAGCCGGCATACAAGATATTCGGCTCACGCGGGTCGGCCATCTGTTTTTCAACCAGCGTGCCGTTTTTCAGCAACGAGCCGACCCGATGCTTCGGTAACCAACCCACGCCCAACCCGTCGCACTGGGCGAGGATCTTGGCGCGCATGGTCGGCACAGCGAGCACCGGTTGGCCGCCGGAGACGCCGTAAGTGCTGCCCTCGGTAACCCTGGACGAATCGGCCACGACAATCGCCCGATGCTGCGCAACCATGGCGCGAGAAATCGGCTCTTGGGCCTTGGCCAGCGGGTGCCTGGGCGACACCGCGAACACCCATTCCATTTCCCCCAGTTGCATCCAGCGCAAGGAAGGGATGGCCGGTGGCTCGTTGGTGGCGCCGATGATCAAGTCCGCGCGGCCTTCACGCAGGGCTTCCCAAACACCTTTGAGGACTTCCTGAGTAATGCGCAACGGCACGCCGGACTCCAGCGCATCGAACTCGTGAATCACCGGGATCAACGCTTCGAATTCAAGCAACTCATCGGTGACGATCCATAGCCGGCTCTCCCAGCCATTGGCCACTTGCTGCACCCGCTGGGTCAGCCGCGAGACGTCTTGCATCAGTCGCGCCGCCTCGTTTACCAGCAACTCACCTGCCGGGGTCAGCTGCAAGCGGTAGCGACGGCGGTCGAACAGCAAGGCGTCAAAGCGTTCCTCCAGTTGCCGCGCCGCGTAGGACACCGTCGAGGGCGCCTTGCCCAAGTGGGCAGCGGCCCGGGACAGGCTGCCGGTTTCGCGGATGGCTTCGAGCAGCGTGAGATCTTCAATTGATAACATGGGGCGGAATCCTTGATCTCGGTGTCAGGTTGCCCGACGTAACTTCCACAGCCTGATCAACCGAAGGTAGACCAGCACGTTGATTGCCAGCACCACGCTGCCCAGTCCCAGCTGAATTGCCGGTGTCAGGCCCGCCGGGTAAATGACCGGCCACACGTAATGTTCGATGAAACCGCCGCTATAACCGGTTTGCCCGGCCGCGTCGCGCATGAGGTTTTCCCACTGCGTCAGCGGGCAGTACAGGTGGAAGACTTCCACCGACACGCCCCACACAGCCGCAGGCAGGTGCCACCAGATCAGGGGGCGCCATTTGAGCACCAGCAGCCCGCCGAACAGCACGAACAGCACGAACAGAATGAACAACAGGTGGAACAGGACCAGCCCGTCGGCGGCGATTCGGTAAAGCATGTCGACTCCCTGACGCGTTATGCGAATGGCTCCATGGTACTCGGGCTGGTTGCTGGCGCTCTATCGATTGTTGCTGTTCAACGCTGTGAGCACTTCCTTCAAACGCACCACCGTGGTTTCGCTGCTGCGTTGCATCGGCGCCCGCAGTTCGTCGTCGATCAAGCCTTCGAGGGTCAGGGCGGTTTTCACCGGGGCGGGGTTGGGTTCGATGAACAGGCTGTGAATCAGCGGCAGCAGTTGGAAGAATGTCGCTCGACCGGCCGCCAACCGGTTGTCGCGGATCTGTTGATACAACGCCACGAACAGCTCCGGATGAACATGCGCCGAAGCGGCAATGGCGCCTTTGGCGCCCAGACACAAGGCGCTGAAGATCTGGTTATCTTCGCCGCACAGCACGTCGACCTTGCCACTGCCTAGCAGCGCCAGGGTGTTGGCGTGATTGCCGCCGCAATCCTTGATCGCGACGATTCGCTCATGGGCGACGATGTTGAGCAGGGTTGCCTGCTCGAACGCCACGCCGGTGCGGTAAGGGATGTCGTAAAGAATGAGCGGAACGCTGGAGGCATCGGCGACGGTTTTGTAAAACGCTTCGAGGCCAGCCTGAGACGGACGGATGTAATACGGCGGCGGTACCAGTAAACCGGCCAGTGGACGTTTCAGGATCTCGCTCTGTAATTGCAGCAGCTCGGTCATATTGTTGCCGGCCAGGCCCATGACCACCCGTTCCGCCGGCACCTGCGCCAGCACCGCATCGAGCACCGCCAGTTGCTCGTGTTTGCTCAGTGCCGCCGCTTCCGCCGTGGTGCCGCAGACCACAACGCCATCGACACCTTTTTCCAGCAGATGATTGACCAGCCGGCGCAAGCCGACGAAATCGATCGCACCGTTGCGAAACGGTGTAA
The DNA here is from genome assembly GCF_039888995.1 of Pseudomonas rossensis. Taxonomy (NCBI): domain Bacteria; kingdom Pseudomonadati; phylum Pseudomonadota; class Gammaproteobacteria; order Pseudomonadales; family Pseudomonadaceae; genus Pseudomonas; species Pseudomonas rossensis. The sequence goes on from NZ_JBBWCB010000076.1 coordinate 3,438, forward strand.
CGAGAGGGACCCAGATACCTTGAAACGATGACATGCACGTACTCCTGAAGGTTGACCGATTTCGTCACCGTCAGAAGCGTAGAAGGCAGTAAGCAAGGGGAGGGTGTCCGTCGCGCTCAATGTCCTGTCAGCTCATCTGACGGGACAGCGCGCCCCGGTCACATGAGCGACTGTTTCTTCGATTTGAGGGCATGCGCAACGCAACCTTGCGCCTTGGCATTCAAGCCAATGACGACAGTGTTGAGGTTGAAGGTTGCGGACATACTTGCTTACACCCTGAATGAGGCGCTCAGTTTTAAAAGCCGGCGCGATTTTTGTCAATCGCGAAAATCAGCGAGCTCCGCACGCATTCTGCCGTTGTGCTTGGCCGAGGACCAAGTGCGCAAGATTGTTCAAGCCTTTGGCCATGACTGCTGGCACAGTCTGAGGTCTTTCCCTGGTAGTAGAGCGTTATGTCCAATTCACTCATGCCGCGCAGTGCCTTTCTTCGCGGCGCTGCGGCGATCATGCCGTTGTCCCTGGCCACCGCGCCCTGGGGGCTGCTGGCCGGTTCCATGGCCATCGAAGCCAATCTCACGCCCCTGCAAGGCCAGGGTTTGTCGAGCATCGTATTTGCCGGGGCGGCGCAACTGGTGGCGATCGGCATGCTCAAGGGCGGTGCCGGGATCTTTTCGATTCTGCTGACCACGCTGCTGCTGACCTCCCAGCATTTGCTCTATGGGATGAGCATGCGTTCGGTGATTTCGCCATTGCCGGGACGTTGGCGTGTGGGGCTCGGTTTTTTGCTCACTGATGAGCTGTTCGCCCTGACCAGTGCGCATGACAAACAACAGTTCAACCGCTGGTACGCGCTGGGTGTCGGCCTGACGTTTTACATCGCCTGGAACCTCTTCACCCTGGCCGGCATCGTGCTGGGCAGCAGCATTCCCGGGCTGGAACATCTGGGGCTGGACTTCTCCATCGCGGCGACTTTTATCGCCCTGATCACCCCGGTGGTGCGAAACGTGCCGACGGTGGTGTGTGTGGCGGTGTCGCTGTTCTGCTCGGTGCTGTTCAGCTACTGGCAATGGGGCTCGGCGCTAGTGCTGTCGGGGTTGGCGGGCATGACCGCAGGCTTTATCTGCAACAAAATCTACGGTGGACGCACATGATGGTCTGGGCGGTTATTGTCGGTATGGGGATACTGGTTTTCCTCAACCGCTATGTGTTTCTGGAGCCTCGGCTGCCCGTGCGCTTGAGCAGTAATGCGCGGCAGTTCCTGGGTTTTGCGGTACCGGGCATGCTGACCGCGATCTGCGGGCCGATCGTGTTCATGCCGGACAAGCAGCTGAATCTGCAGTGGGACAACCCGTACCTGATCAGTTCGCTGGTGGCGGTGGGGCTGGTGCTCTACACCCGCAATACCTTGCTCAGCATGGTGTTGAGCATGGGGTTCTTCTTTTTGCTGCGTTGGTGGCTCTAAGTCGTTCCCGTCGAAACTGTTCTACGCTTCAAGGGGACCCCTACAGGAAGAGAGGTGAGCATGGCTAATGATCCAAAGCGTCCGTACCCGGATGAAGATGTGGATGACGAACCCACGGAAGAAGAGATTGAGCGGCAGAGGCGTTCGACGCCGGACTGGAAGCACCCCGACGACGGTAAAGAGCTGTCAGATCGCGACCAGGAACGTCCGCTGAAACCTTGACCGCGCTGCACATACAAAAAAGCCCCGCTATCAATGCGGGGCTTTTCATTGGGCGATTATTAAATCAGATCGCTTCATTCCAGCGAATGTGTGTAATGCCCAATTGCTGCGCTTTGATGCGCGCGGTTTCGAGGTTGGCGTGTGCGGCGATTTGACGACCGAAGTCGGGATAAGCATGGGCGGAAGCCGAATGTATCGCCTCGACATCTTAAAACTGTTCGGCCAGTTTGAAAAAGTGCTGACGAACGCCGTCGAACATATAGTGCACGGCATAGGGGACGAGTTTGCTCATGTATTCCTCCTTGGGCCGAAGCTCAGTTATTGAGAGTGGCTCGATGTCGGGTTCGTTCAGTTCGTTGGCTGAAGGAACCCGGTTCATCAACTCAAACCTCTTCCAGCGTCAGAAAATCGGGGTGGGAGGCCCTATAACCCAAGGTCTTGTCGATCCAGGCGTTCAGCTCGTTGACCATGACCGGAGGTTTACCCGGATAGTTTTCGAGGGTTGTACGCAGGAGGTTGCCGATAGTGGCAATTGAATGCAGGTTGCGGGTCTTTATGTATTGCCCGATAAAACAGTCGAGTGGGTAATGTTCTGTCTTCGAAAGATAAACACACGCCAGACCATCGACTTGATTAATTGTGAAATCGTCGCGCAATTTAATTCTCTGCAAGGCTTGTTGTTGTAGGGATTTCCTTGGTTTGTTGACTCTTTGGTCAATTGCGGGGTGCCGAGGGAATGCGGCGCGCATGCTATCCATAGTTGTTCTAAATGTATCGAAGTGTCAGACAGGCGGTTAATAGTTAAATCGCCAAACAAAGGAAAGTGTTTCTTGGATGACACGACATGTGTAACGATTAAGTGTTGAATATGTATATATAACTGGTACTTATTCCTGCATTTATGTCTGCATTGATACGTTCAGGGTGTTTCATCAATCAGTGTCGCGCCTTGATTTCTTGAATTGCCCACCGCTTTGTCCACCTTGTACCACTCGAAAACCTCGCTGACTTCACCCTGCCACAGCACCAGTTGCTCAGCTCGTTCTGTGGGTGTGGCCGGGTCAAGCCATTCCCGCGCCAGCGGTGCAGACAACACCACGGGGCGTCGGTCATGAATGTCGAGCATGCCGCCCGCACTGTCGGCGGTGATGATCACAAAACCGTCGTCGGCCCGCGGCTCACCACCCGGGCCGGGAAACTGTCCGATCGCGGCGCAGAAAATCGGCGCCCGGTCCCGTCGGCGGATGAGCCACGGTTGCCTCGTCGAATCCCCGGCGTCGACCCATTCGAACCAGTTGTCGATCGGCACAATTGCGCGGTGCGGCCAGATCGCCCGGAAGAACGGGCCGTGGGCGACTTTTTCGACCCGTGCATTGATCGGTGCCGCACGATCTTTGGCCCAGTGCGGCCGCCATCCCCAGCGCTGAAAATCGGCGTGCAGGCCGTTGCTTTCCAGATGCAGAAGGGCGAGTTGCGTGGTGGGCGCAGCGTTGTAGCGGGCCAGCGGTTCATCATCGACGTGGTTGATCAACGCGTCGGGGATGCTCAGCACCGCGACAAAATCGTGAATGCCACGGTACTGCGACAGGCGTCCGCACATAGGCTGATCCTCCGATTGAAGAGCTCTGATAAAGCGCTTTGGCTGGAGATTTCAGCTTAGTTGCTCAGATCACATGGGCACGCTGCAACTCGGTCAACGACAAGGCCTTGAGGCGAGCGAGCAGCGGGTCGCGCCGATCACGGGGATGGGCCAGTTGCACCGCCAGCTCCTGACGAATACTGCTGGGACGATTGTCCATCACCAAAACCCGATCACTGAGGTACAGCGCTTCATCCACGTCGTGGGTCACCAGCAGCAGGGCGATGGCGTGACGTTCGGCCAGTTGCAGCAGCAAGTCCTGCAGTTTCATTCGGGTAAAGGCGTCCACCGCGCTGAAGGGCTCATCCAGCAACAGCACTTGCGGTCGCGAGTAGAGGCCGCGAGCGATCGCCACCCGCTGCGCCATACCGCCGGACAGTGCTTTGGGCAGAGCTTGAGCAAAACCGCCGAGGCCGACTTCGTCGATCAGTTGCGCGACCCAGGCTTTGTCGTATTGGTTGTCGGCGCTGAACCCGATGTTCTGTTCGACCGTCAGCCATGGCATCAGTCGTGGCTCCTGGAACACAAAAGCGACTTCCCCGGCGCTGCTGAGCACTTCGCCCTCAAAGTCCTTTTCCAGGCCGGCGATGATCCGCAGCAACGTGCTTTTCCCGCAGCCGCTGGGGCCCAGCAGGCTGACGGCTTCCCGGGGTTGCAATTGCAAGTGGATGTTCTTGAGCACGGTGGTGGTGGCGAAGGTTTTGCGCTCGACGCGAATGTCCAGCAGGTGGTCGGTCATGGCTCAATCCTCTGCGCTTTGGCCGTTGAAGGTGTCGCGCCAGGCGAGGAAACGCTTCTCCAGGCCGGCGAGGATGCCGTCGCTGAGTTTGCCCAGCAGCGCCAGCACGATGATTGCCGCCAGCACGATGTCCGGGCGTGAAGTCTCGCGACCGTCACTGAGCAGATACCCCAGGCCTTTGGTCGCGGCGATCAGTTCGGCGGCGACCAAAAACATCCAGGCCAGGCTCATACCGCTGCGCAACCCGGTGAACAGGCCGGGCAGGGCGGCGGGCAACAGAATTCGGCGCACCAGTCGCGATCGGCTGAAGCCGTACATCTGCCCGACTTCCACCAGTTTGCGGTCGATGTCGCGGATCGCCGCGACGCCATTGAGGTACACCGGGAAGAAGGCACCGATGGCGATCAAGACGATTTTCGAGGTCTCGTCGATGCCCAGCCACAGCAGCAACAGCGGCACCCAGGCCAGGCTCGGGATCGAGCGCAGGCCGGCGAACGTCGGCTCCAGCCAGGCTTCGGCTTCGCGACTCAAACCGACCCACGCGGCAAACACCAGGGCCAGCCCGGCGCCGATGGCGAAACCCAACAGCACCCGCAACAGGCTGGCGCTGATGTGCTTCCACAGCGCGCCTTCGGCGAGGTCTCTCAAGGTCAGCGCGATCTCGCTGGGGGCCGGCATTTGGTAAGACGGCAACCAGCCGATACGCACGACGAATTCCAGCAGCAGGATGATCAGCACCGGTAGGGCGAGGGCCTTGAGGCGGAGTTTCCAGGCGTTGTTGAGGCGTCGGAGTGCGGGCAATGCCAGCGGGGCGGACAGGTGTTTGCTTTTGCTGGTCATTGGGTTCTCCGGTCACGACGAATCAAGATCAAGAGATCGCAGCCTCGTTTCACTCGACAGCTCCTACACGAGCCACGGTTTCTTTGAAGCCGGTGTCGATCAGTTGATCGATGACTTGATCGACATTCACCCCACGACGAACCAGTTCTTCAGAAACCAGAATCGGTGCGGCAGCCTTGGAGGCGATCACGTCCTTGGCGGTCAATTGCGGGCTGCTCAGGCGCGGTGCGCGACAATTGCAGCTTGGCCACTTCCAGCGGCAGACCGGATTCGCCAGCGAGTAGTTTCGCCAGTTCCTCGGGATTTTTTACCGCCCACTCGCGAGCTTGCTCGTAGGCATTCAGTACGGTTTCGATGGTCTGTGGGTGTTCTTTGGCATAGGTGTCGGTGACGCTGACCACGCCGTAGCTGTTGAATTGGGTGTTGCGATAGAGCAACCGGGAGCCGGCCTGAACCTGGCTCGCGGCCATGTGCGGATCGAGTCCGGCCCAGGGCGTCGACGTCACCTTTTTCCAGCGCGGTGCGACCGTCCGGGTGCTGCAAATGCACCAGTTCCACATCATCTTTGGTCAGGCCTGCCTGTTGCAGGCTGCGCAGGGTAAACAGGTACGGGTCGGTGCCCTTGGTGGCGGCGATTTTTTTGCCTTTCAGATCGGCCACGGTCTTGTAGGGCGAATCCTTGCGCACCACCAATGCCGTCCATTCGGCGCGACTGTAGACGTAAACCGATTTGATCGGACTGCCATTGGCGCGGCTCAGCACGGCGGCGAGGCTGGCGGAGGAGGCGAAGTCGACGCCGCCGCTGTTAAGGTATTCCAGCGAGCGGTTGCTGCCCTGGCTCAGCACCCAGCTGACCTTGGTCTGTGGCAGGGCTTTTTCCAGAAAGCCGAAGTGTTTGAGCACCAGGCTCACGGGCGAGTAATAGGCGTAATCCAAATGCACCTCGGCCGGTGGCGCTTCAGCGGCCTGGGCAAGCGGTTGCAGGCTGAGCGCCAGGGCGCAGGCGCTGAGCAGAGACCTGACGTGGGGGAAACGGAAGGTGGTTTTCATGGGGCAGCTCCAGGCAAGGCGACGAGGTTTTTATTTCCAAAAAACCATTTTTATAAATGCTTTCTGCATAAAAGGAATATTGCAGGCTCTGTGCCATGTTTTACGTGACGAGTGTTTTCAAGGCCTTGGCCCTGAAGCAGCGGCAGAGAAATGTTCAAGGGAAAACAGTCTGTTTAGTCGCTGTTGCTGGGCAAACACTGTTCGCTGCGGGTCATGAGCTTATGCATTAATCGAATTTTAAAAGCTTCTTGTAAGAGCGTTATGGTCTATCGCAATACCCCTCAAGGAGCCCCCGATGAACCTGTCCCGATTCGTGCGCAGTCTGCTGACCAGCGCATTGTTCGCCGCACCACACTGCCGGAAGACTATGTCGACTTCATCAAACTGATGCCGATCGATGCCGCCGCCGCGCTGCCTCAGGGCAGCATCGACGCGTTCCCGGTCTGGGAACCTTACATCTCCCAGCAGATTCTGTTCTCCGGCGCCCGGCCGATCCTCACCGCCAAGAACCTGATGCCCGGCCTGAGCGCCATCGCCGCCTCGACACCGTCGATCGACAGCAAGCGCGAAGCCATTGCCGACTTTCTGGTGCGCCTGAAAAAGGCCCGGGCCTGGGTCGACAACCACACTGACGAGTACGCCGATCTCTGGGCGAAGAAAGCCAACCTTGACCAGAACGTTTCGCGCCATTGGTTGCGCCAGGCCCACATGACCGTCGGCCCGGTGGATGCGCAGGCAGCAAAGGATCTGCAAAGCACCGCGGACTTCCTGTTCAAGGTAAAAGCGCTGCCGGCTGCATTGGCGACTGCACCGATTATCGACAGCTCGTTTCAACAGGCGTTTGCCGAGTAACCCACGATGCCGGGCAGCGCTGGAACCAAACACTGTGTACCCTTATCCAACCTCGGCCCGCAGCGACCTGCGGGCCGACGAAGGATAAATGGGCAAAACATGAAATGGCTGTTCAAGGTTCTATCCGTACTCATCATCGCCACAGGGCTGGTTGGGTGTATCGCTTCTCCTATCGAAATGACGCCGCAGACCGAGCAGCGTCTGAGCGCGCAACCACCGATCCGTTTTCTGCTGACCTTCGACGACGGTCCCAGCGCCTCGAGTTTCTGGAATCCGACGATGACGGTGCTCGACAGTCTGGCGTCGAACCCGGTGCAGCCGAACCTCAAAGCGGTGTTCTTCGTGCAGACCCGTGCCTCACGAGCCGGCGGCAGTGAAATAGGGCGCCAGGTCATGCATCGCGAACAGGCCGAAGGTCAGATCCTGGGCTTTCACACGGCCACGCCCGGGCACGCCAATCATCGATCCCTGGATCCGCAAGAACTGGAACAGTCCCTCACCAACGGCAGCGCCGACATCGCTGCGATCACCGGTGTTCCACCGACCCTGGTGCGCCCGCCATTCTGGAGCTACGACAAGCGCACTTTCGCTGCCTATCAGCAACACGGCATGCATGTGCTGCTGACCGACCTGAGCGCCAATGACGGCAAGATCTGGGGTTTCAACGCCAGCCCCCAGCGGCGGGCCCACTTCTTGCGCACAATGTCCGAAGTGCGCGAGCGCATCGCCCTTGGCGAGTTACCGGTGGTGGACGGGGTGATTCCGGTGGTGGTGACCTTCCACGACCTCAATCGCTACACCGCCCGGCATACTCGGGAGTACCTGCAAATCCTTCTCGACAGCGCACAGGCTACCGGTGTGAAAACCGCCGAAAAGCCGTTTTACGACGACACGGCAGCGCTGCAACGGGCCGCCATGGCGCGTACCGTTCGCGACAGTTCACAGCCGGTTAAATTGCCGGGGCTCTGGAATTGGATCTGGGGCGCGGATTCTCACTGAAAGGTCACCAAAGTGAGAAACAGCTAACACTTATTTTCAGCATTGGCGGGCGCAGGATGGGGAAAGCGCATCTATGCTGAGCAAGTTGGATCCGATTAATGGCCACGGAGGCGCCTGTCATGGTTTCAGTTCCTGAGCTTTGCCGCATTGTTGAGTCCGGTTTTCAACCGCTTTCCTGTGCCTGCACGGTGAATCCCGACGGAACGTTACGGATCAAGGTCTACGAACCCGCCGCCGGACGAATTGATCTGTTGATTACCGGTGTATCACCTGAACGGCTGACCACCGTTCGCGATATCTCCAATCTGATTGGCGAGTTACGCATCGAGATGCGCGCCGGTCGTCGGGCGTTTGCCGGCTGAAGTGGACTATATAGCAGCTGGCGTAGCCTGCGTTCGGCTGCGAAGCAGTCGTGAAATCAGGCACTGCGGTGTTTCAGGTGAACCGTGGATACCGGTTTTACGACTGCTGCGCAGCCGAACGCAGGCTTCGCCAGCTGCTACGCATCGCATTGCAGCAGGCATTCGGGTCAGTCCCGCGGCTGCAGTTCATCAATCATCTGCAAGCAATGATTCAACCCCGGCGATACGTCGCCCACGCGCCTGCTGAGAATGATCGGCGAGGTCGCGTTGTCTTCCAGCAGCGGCGTGAAACCAATGTCGTCGCGGTGCAGCAATTGCACCGAGGCCGGCACCAGGGTGACGCCGATTCCCGCTCCCACCAGACCGATAGCTGTTTGCAGCTCGTTGGTCCATTGCGCCACGTGGATGCTCACGCCATAGGATTCGAATAACGCGATCACATGGTCGGCGTAGCTCGGGCGGGGGTTGCCGGGGTACAGCACGAAGGGTTCTTTCGCCAATTCGCGAAGGCTGATCGGCCCGGCCAGTAATGGATGGCCGGCGGGCAGGGCGGCGACCAGTCGGTCTTCAGTCAAAACAGTCTGGATGATCGCCGGGTCGTCGATGCGGATGCGGCCGAAACCGATATCGATACGCCCGGCCTTGAGCGCCTGAACTTGCTGCAACGTGGTCATTTCCGAGAGCCCCAGTTCAAGCTCCAGGGGCTCGCCGCTGCGCAAACGGCGAATCAGTTCCGGCAGCACGCCGTAGAGCGTCGACGGGGCAAAACCGATGCCCAGCCAGGTCTTCTCGCCCAGACCGATCCGTCGCGTGTTGTCGCATACCTTGCCCAGTTGCTCGAGCAGGGCGGTAGAGTGTTCATGGAAAAACCGCCCGGCATCGGTCAGTTTCAGCGGCCGCCCGCGTTCCAGCAACAACACCCCGAGTTCATCCTCCAATTGCTGCATCTGCCGACTCAGGGGTGGTTGGGCAATGTGCAGAAGCTCGGCGGCACGGGTGAAGTTGAGGGTTTGAGCCAACACCTGAAAATACCGCAGGTGACGCAGTTCCATGGAGCCTCCAGATGCAAGTCGGTTGCATACCTTAAAGGTATCAAGTCAGACCAATTCTATATTGGCTTCCCGAAAAAAGCCGTACCAGAATCGGTTCCAGAACTTTAAGAACCTGACGGGTATCGACATGCTTGCAACAGCCATTGAATCGATCGAGACGATCATCGTCGATCTGCCGACCATCCGCCCGCACAAGCTGGCGATGCACACCATGCAGAACCAGACCCTGGTGATCATTCGCGTGCGCTGCGCCGACGGCATTGAAGGTATCGGCGAATCCACTACCATCGGTGGCCTGGCCTATGGCAACGAAAGCCCTGACAGCATCAAGACCAACATCGACCGACACTTCGCGCCGCTGCTGCTGGGCCAGGACAGCGCCAATGTGAATGCCGCGATGTTGCGCCTGGAGCGCAGCATCCGTGGCAACACCTTTGCTAAATCAGGTATCGAAACCACCTTGCTCGATGCTCAGGGCAAACGCCTTGGGCTGCCGGTCAGCGAGTTGTTGGGCGGCCGCGTTCGCGATGCCCTGCCAGTGGCGTGGACCCTGGCCAGTGGCGACACCGACAAGGACATCGCCGAAGCGGAAAAAATGCTCGACCTGCGCCGCCACCGGATCTTCAAACTGAAAATCGGTGCCGGTGAGGTCAACCGCGACCTGGCCCACGTCATTGCGATCAAGAAAGCCCTGGGCGATCGCGCCAGCGTGCGGGTCGATGTCAATCAGGCCTGGGATGAAGCGGTTGCGCTGCGCGCCTGCCGGATCCTGGGAACCAACGGCATCGACCTGATCGAACAGCCGATTTCGCGCAATAACCGTGCCGGCATGGCGCGCCTGAACGCCATGAGCCCGGCGCCGATCATGGCCGACGAGTCCATCGAGTGCGTGGAAGATGCGTTCAATCTGGCCCGTGAAGGCGCAGCGTCGGTGTTCGCCCTGAAGATCGCCAAGAACGGCGGCCCACGCGCCGTGCTGCGAACCGCTGCGATTGCCGAAGCCGCCGGTATCGGCCTGTATGGCGGCACCATGCTCGAAGGTGGCATCGGCACCCTGGCCTCGGCCCATGCCTTTGTCACGCTGAACAAACTGGCGTGGGACACCGAGCTGTTCGGCCCGCTGCTGCTGACTGAAGACATTCTCAGCGAGCCGCTGGTCTATCGCGATTTTGAGCTGCACGTGCCGAAAACGCCGGGGCTGGGCCTGAGCCTCGATGAAGAACGTCTGGCGTTCTTCCGTCGTGACAAAACGTCGACTGCCATTCATCAAGCCTGAGGAGAGCACTATGCTGTTCCACGTAAAAATGACCGTGAATCTGCCGGTCGACATGAATCCGCAAGCAGCCGCCCAATTGAAGGCTGACGAAAAAGCCCTGGCCCAGCGCCTGCAAGAGCAGGGCAAGTGGCGTCACCTGTGGCGCATCGCCGGGCACTATGCCAATTACAGCGTTTTTGACGTCGACAGCGTGCAGGAACTGCACGACCTGCTCATGCAATTGCCGCTGTTTCCGTACATGGCGATCGAGGTCGAGGCGATGTGCCGGCATCCTTCTTCCATCCGCGAGGATGACCGCTGAACCCAGCCTGTTCAGTTCGCTACGCTAATAATTACAAGATGAGGAACCCACCAAAATGAACGTCAAGATTTCCCACACTGCCAGTGTCCAGAAGTTTCTCGAAGAGGCCAGCGGCCTGCTCAATGACGCCGGCGACCCGCGGGTCAAGGCCCTGGTCTACCGCATCCTGCGTGATTCGGTGAACATCATCGAAGACCTGGCCGTGACCCCGGAAGAGTTCTGGAAAGCCGTCAACTACCTCAACGTGCTGGGTGCGCGTCAAGAGGCCGGGTTGGTGGTGGCCGGGCTCGGTCTGGAGCATTACCTCGACCTGCTGATGGATGCCGAAGACGAGCAGGCCGGCAAGGCCGGCGGCACGCCGCGGACCATCGAAGGCCCGCTGTACGTGGCGGGTGCGCCGCTGTCGGAAGGCGAAGCGCGACTGGATGACGGCGTCGATCCGGGTGTGGTGCTGTTCATGCAGGGCCAGGTCAAGAACACCGCCGGCGAACCGTTGGCCGGCGCGGTGGTGGATGTCTGGCACGCCAACACCGGCGGCACTTACTCCTACTTCGATACCACCCAGTCGGAATTTAACCTGCGTCGCCGCATCGTCACCGATGCCGAAGGTCGTTATCGCTTTCGCAGCATCGTGCCGTCGGGCTATGGCTGCCCGCCGGACGGTCCGACCCAGCAACTGCTCGATCAACTGGGCCGTCATGGTCAACGGCCGGCGCACATTCACTTCTTCATCTCCGAGCCGGATCATCGTCACCTGACCACCCAGATCAACCTCGACGGCGATCAGTACCTGCACGACGATTTCGCCTATGCCACTCGCGATGAGCTGATTGCCAAAATCACCTTCAGCGACGATCCACAACGCGCAGCGGCGCACGGTGTCAGCGGTCGTTTTGCCGAAATCGACTTCGATTTCACCTTGCAGACCTCCGCGCAACCCGACGAGCAGCAACGCCACGAGCGAGTCCGCGCGCTCGAGGACTGATATCCTCGAACAGCGGAACCGGGCCACGAGAAACCGACCGTTTATCTCGTGGCCTTCGGCGTTTCGACCCTGGAATGGCCCGACGCAACCTATAACAACAATGAGAGTGACCCGATGATGCAAGCGCAACTGTTGAGTCAGCGCAGCACCGTATTCGACCACGCCGACCCTTACGCGGTGTCGGGGTATGTCAATCAGCATGTCGGTAACCATTGCATTCTGATGCCCCGGGCCGGGCGGCCGCTGGCCAGCCTCAATCACCGCAAATTTGCCAGCCTCGACCTGTGCCGCATCAGCTATGGCGGCAGCGTACGGGTCACTTCCGGTGCGCTGGAAAGCATCTATCACCTGCAAGTGCTGCTGCGCGGCAACTGCCTGTGGCGCGGCCACGGTCAGGAACACTACTTCGCGCCCGGCGAGTTGCTGCTGATCAATCCCGATGATCCGGTGGACCTGACGTATTCCGACGATTGCGAAAAATTCATTCTGAAAGTCCCCACCCCGTTGCTGGAATCCGTGTGCGATGAGCAGCGCTGGCGGTACCCGGGGCAGGGTGTGCGGTTTCTGGAGAATCGCTATCAGCTCGATGAACTGGAAGGCTTTGTCGGTCTGCTGGCGATGATTTGCCAGGAGGCCGAGGCCACCGAACAGATTCCCAAGGTGCAGGAGCACTACGCGCAGATCATCGTCAGCAAGATGCTCAGCCTGATGAAGACCAATGTCAGCCGGGTCAGTCTCGGCTCACAGACGGCTACGTTCGAGGTGATTGCCGACTACATCGCGGGCCACCTCAAACAGGACATCGACAGCGAAGAACTGGCGCGCCAGGCGCGGATGAGTCTGCGCTCGTTGTACGGATTGTTTGAACGCAACGCCGGCACCACGCCGAAAAACTACATCCGGCAAAAACGCCTTGAGCGCATCAACGCCTGCCTGAGCGACCCGACCTGCAACGTGCGCAACGTCACGGAAGTGGCCATGGATTACGGCTTCCTGCACCTGGGCCGGTTCTCCGACAGCTACCGCAAACAGTTCGGCGAGTTGCCGTCGGACACCCTCAAGCGCCGGCACTGAAACACCGGACCCCGTAGGAGCTGCCGCAGGCTGCGATCTTTTGATTTTGCTTTTTAAAGGCAAGATCAAAAGATCGCAGCCTGCGGCAGCTCCTACGGGGTTCTTGCATTTTGCAGTAAACGGATACAGGTCTGCACCCAGCGGATAGTCCGCCACATCCCCCCGTCCTAGCATGGCCCTGCCTGAATAAAAACAATGGAGGCGGCGGCCATGTCCCTGCGACCCGAATACCTTCACTCCCTGCTCGAAGATGACAAAGAACAGGGCATCTATCGCTGCAAGCGCGAGATGTTCACCGACCCGCGGCTGTTCGATCTCGAGATGCAGCACATCTTCGAAGGCAACTGGCTGTACCTGGCCCACGAAAGCCAGATCCCCAACAAAAACGACTTCTACACCACCACCATGGGGCGCCAGTCGATCTTCATCGCGCGCAACAAGGACGGTGAGCTCAATGCGTTCCTTAACGCCTGCAGCCATCGTGGCGCGACGCTGTGCCGGCACAAGTCCGGCAACAAGAGCTCGTACACCTGCCCATTCCACGGCTGGACCTTCAACAACTCCGGCAAGCTGCTCAAGGTCAAGGATCCGGCCGAAGCGGGCTACCCGGCGAGCTTCAACTGCGAAGGCTCCCACGACCTGACCAAAGTCGCGCGTTTCGAGTCTTATCGCGGCTTCCTGTTTGGCAGCCTCAAGGCTGATGTCGTGCCGTTGGTTGAACACCTGGGCGAGTCGGCAAAGATCATCGACATGATCGTCGACCAGTCCGCCGATGGCCTGGAAGTGCTGCGCGGTTCCTCCAGCTACATCTACGAAGGCAACTGGAAGCTCACCGCCGAAAACGGCGCCGACGGCTATCACGTCAGCTCCGTGCACTGGAACTACGCTGCCACCCAGAACCAGCGCAAGCAGCGCGAGGCCGGCGATTGCAACCCGACCATGAGTGCCGGCAGTTGGGCCAAGCAGGGCGGTGGTTTCTATTCCTTCGACAAGGGCCACATGCTGCTCTGGACCCGTTGGGCCAACCCCGAGGATCGTCCGCTGTACGAGCGTCGCGATGAACTGGCCCAGGACTTCGGCAAGGCCCGCGCCGACTGGATGATCGAGAACTCGCGCAACCTGTGCCTGTACCCGAACGTGTACCTGATGGACCAGTTCAGTTCGCAGATCCGTATCGCCCGGCCGATCTCGGTCGACCGCACGGAAATCACCATTTACTGCATCGCCCCCAAAGGCGAAAGCGACCACGCCCGTTCGAGCCGGATTCGTCAGTACGAAGACTTCTTCAACGTCAGCGGCATGGCCACCCCGGATGATCTGGAAGAGTTTCGTTCCTGCCAGACCAGTTATCAGGGCAGCGTGACCGCCTGGAACGACATGTCCCGTGGCGCCGAACACTGGATCGAAGGCGCCGATGAGGCGGCCAAGGAAATCGACCTGCATCCGCTGCTCAGCGGCGTGCGCACCGAAGACGAAGGCCTGTTCGTGCTGCAACACAAGTATTGGCAGCAGACCATGCTCAAGGCCTTGGCCGCCGAGCAGTCCGACCTGATTCCTGTGGAGGCCGTGCAATGACCATCACCTATGACACCGTGCGTGATTTTCTCTACCGCGAAGCGCGCTACCTCGATGACCGGCAATGGGACGAATGGTTGGAGTTGTACGCCCCGGACGCGACGTTCTGGATGCCGTCCTGGGACGACAACGACGAGTTGACCGAAGACCCGCAGCGGGAAATCTCGCTGATCTGGTACGGCAACCGCACCGGCCTGGAAGACCGCGTCTTCCGCATCAAGACCGAGCGTTCCAGCGCGAGCATTCCGGACACCCGCACCTCGCACAACATCAGCAATATCGAGCTGCTCGAGCAGGCCGACGGCTTCTGCAAGGTGCGCTTCAACTGGCACACCCTGAGCTTTCGCTACAAGACCGTCGACAGCTATTTCGGCAGCAGTTTCTACACCCTCGATGTGCGCGGTGAAAACCCGCTGATCAAGGCCAAGAAAGTGATCCTGAAGAACGATTACGTTCGCCAGGTCATCGATGTCTACCACCTGTGAGGCAGCGGTCATGACTCATTCCATCGCATTCAATTTTGAAGACGGCGTCACCCGATTCATCGACGCCAATGCCGGCGAAACCGTGGCCGATGCCGCGTATCGCCAAGGCATCAATATTCCACTGGATTGCCGCGACGGCGCTTGCGGCACCTGCAAATGTTTCGCCGAGGCCGGCCGTTATGAGTTGGGCGAGGAGTACATCGAAGACGCGCTCAGCGCGGAAGAGGCCGAGCAAGGTTTCGTCCTGACCTGCCAGATGCGCGCCCAGAGCGATTGCGTGGTGCGCGTGCCGACCTCATCCGAGGTGTGCCGCACACGTCAGGCCAGTTATGACGCCACCATCAGTGCCGTGCGCCAGTTGTCCGACAGCACCATCGCGCTGTCGATCAAGGGCGAAGCCCTGAGCAAGCTGGCGTTCCTGCCAGGGCAATACGTGAACCTCGGGATTCCCGGCAGCGAGCAGACCCGCGCCTATTCGTTCAGCTCGTTGCAGCGCGACGGCGAAGTCAGTTTCCTGATCCGCAACGTGCCCGGCGGCTTGATGAGCAGCTTCCTCACCGGCATGGCCAAGGCCGGCGACAGCATGAGCCTGGCCGGGCCGTTGGGCAGTTTCTACCTGCGCGACATTCGCCGTCCGTTGTTGCTGCTGGCCGGCGGTACGGGGCTGGCACCATTCACGGCAATGCTGGAAAAAATCGCCGAGCAGGGCAGTGAACATCCGCTGCATTTGATCTACGGCGTGACCAACGATTTCGATCTGGTGGAAATGGATCGACTCGAAGCCTTCGCCGCGCGAATCCCGAACTTCAGCTTCAGTGCCTGCGTGGCCAACCCCGACAGTCAGCACCCGCTCAAGGGCTACGTGACCCAGCACATCGAGCCGCAGCATTTGAACGAAGGCGACGTCGATGTCTACCTGTGCGGCCCGCCGCCGATGGTCGAGGCGGTCAGCCAGTTCATTCGTGAAAAAGGCATCGCGCCGACAAACTTTTACTACGAGAAATTTGCCGCCAGCGCGGCGTAAGTATTTTCTGCGGCATTGTCCCTGTAGGAGCTGTCGAGTGAAACGAGGCTGCGATCTTTACAAGGGCGACATCAAAAGATCGCAGCCTCGTTTCACTCGACAGCTCCTACGGAGGGGTTGGCGCAAACACGAGGTGGGTATGAACAGATTTCACGAAAAAGTCGCGCTGATCACCGGTGCTGCCCAAGGCATCGGTCGGCGCGTTGCTGAACGCATGGCGGCGGAAGGTGCGCGGTTGATTCTGGTCGATCGCTCCGAGCTGGTGTTCGAGGTTCAGCAGCAATTGGGGCAGGGCGGCCAGGTGCTGGCGCTGACCGCCGATCTTGAGCAATACAGCGAATGCAGTCGCGTCATGCAAGCCGCCATCGAGCGTTTCGGGCGTCTGGATGTGCTGGTCAATAATGTGGGCGGGACGATCTGGACCAAGCCTTTTGAGCATTACGAAGCGTCGCAGATCGAGGCCGAAGTGCGTCGTTCGCTGTTCCCGACGCTGTGGTGCTGTCATGCGGCGCTGCCGTTCATGCTTGAGCAGGGGAGTGGCGCTATCGTCAACGTTTCGTCCATCGCCACGCGCAGTGTCAATCGCGTGCCGTACGGTGCGGCGAAGGGTGGGGTCAACGCGCTGACCGCTTGCCTGGCGTTCGAAACCGCCGGTCGTGGGATTCGGGTCAATGCCACTGCGCCTGGTGGCACCGAAGCACCACCGCGGGTGATTCCGCGCAACAGCGCCGATCAGAGCGCGCAAGAGAAGGTCTGGTATCAGCAGATTGTCGACCAGACACTCGACAGCAGTTTGATGAAGCGCTATGGCACGCTGGATGAACAGGCAAGCGCTATTCTGTTTCTGGCCAGCGACGAAGCGTCCTATATCACCGGCATGATCATGCCGGTCGGTGGCGGCGACCAGGGCTGACACGCAAACAACCCATCCAGAAATGGAGCCATCGTGGTATCGGGTTTCTACGGATACCCTCCTGGCTCGACGTCTGGTCGGCACTTCAATGAAGGTCGGGTGTAAGGTATTCAGGTGAATCCAGGATCATCACTGCCGAAATGGAGGTGACTATGAGCGTTCCGATGCTGACCAAAATGCACATGAACGGTTATGACGTACTCAGCGTGAACAACGGTCCGTGGCGGGTGTGCACCAAAGGTGACCGGCTTGGAGCCTTTGGCAGCAGAGAGGAAGCACTGGCCTTTGCGGCCTCTCTTCCCGGCTACAAGGCCAGATCAAGCCGGCCTGCACGCAGCCAGAAGTCAGATTGATAGTGCGCTGCAGCCCCGGTTCGCCGGGGCTTTTTCGCATGGCGTTAAGGTCTGGGGCTAATAACCGCCACCACCGGAACTGCGGGAAGGCTCTCGGGCTTTTTGCTGCATGCGACTCCATTCCGCGCAAGTCATGAAGCTTTTATGGTCGACCTTGCCCATGCCATCGAAACTGACGTTGTACGTTTCCTGATGGCCGGCCTGCGTCAGCTTGTAGTCAAAGCACGTGCCTGGCTCAGCCGTGCGATCCGTTATCGATAAAGGCTGGCCGCCGATCTGCTGGACTTGATCCTTGCTCATGCCGGTCTCCACCTTTGCGACCAACGGCTGATCCCGATAGATGCGCGACTCAGTGCTGCAGCCACTTGACGCTGCCAGTACGACGATCAGCGCGCCTATCGGCTTGTTCATGGCAGCGCTCCTGCTAATGAGATTTCGTTCGAGTGATGAACTTGGCTTTCACTTCCTCGGCATAACCCTTCAGTCGTTCTTCATCTCCCTGAAACAACTCGCAAAGCTTTTGGGCTGCTTGCGCATCCACATCATTGCCGAGCTGGCGTAGCTGCTCTGCGATGCGCAAAAGCTCTACCGCTGACCATCTCAGATCCGACGCAACGCCTTGCAGGTCACGCCGAAGTTCGTTTTCAGATTCGTTGAGCCACATGATGACCTCCTGAAAATCTATGCTAAGAAATTTTAGTCCCATTTCCCAATTCATGGCGTTTCGTTCGTCCGGGCCGTTGGCGTAGCCTTTTGTCGGGAAAATGAACGCGAACGGGCAGATCTGATGTCGTAGTGAGGTAGTGAATTTTCGCTAGGGCGAGGCAACTTCCAATGACGACCACCGATGACTTTCGATTTCATGCCCATGAGCTGATGGTTGACATGGACGCGGCTACCACGGAAATGATGAAGCTGATTTCCGCGCATCAGCTGAGCGGCCCGGAATGGGAGCGGGTCACTCAATGGCAGCATGAGGCGTACGAAAGATGGATGACCTATCTCAACGAGAGGTCATACCCGGATCCGGGCGATAACAACGCGCCTCGCTGAGTGCTGTTCAGCGGATGGATGTCTAGGCAGCGACGCGCTACATTCCTCTTTTTCGGATAAGGAAGCGTCATGCGCAAGTTGATTGGGGGAGCAGGGTTGGCGTTGCTGGCGGGCTGTTCGTTGCCCGCGTCCTTGGTGCCCGGTGAGCCCAATGTCAGCAAGTACAGCAACAAGGCGCCAAAAGACTATGCCGCGTGTGTTCAGCCGGCGTGGCAGCAGGAAATACCCAATACAACCCAATCGGCGATTTCCAACGGCTACAGGATCACGGCGCCGAGCATCATTTCGGCCGACGAGATCGTGGATATCGTGAAATCGAAGGATGGCAGTCACGTATCGCTTTATCAGGGGCCGCCGTGGGCGAAATCAGGGGCGTTGCGCAAGGCAGTGCGCGATTGCCTGTAAGGTTTAGCCGGTGATTCCTGTCGCCTGAAACGTCGACAGCGTTGTTTTAATAACGCTGTCTGTTTGAAAAAAATCCCGCCCGGGTTCTCTTGGGCGGGATTTTTTTTTGCGCCTTGAACGGTTGCGGTCGTGAAATTTAACGTGTACTTTTTCATGAAAATATAAATATAAAAATTCACGAGGCTTGCATGTTTCAGCAATCTACCCAGCACGTCGCCAGCTATTACGCCCACACCTGCGCCGATCGTCTGTTCGATCGAGCCGCGTTGGGGGCGAGCAGGACACCGAGGTGTTGATCATCGGGGCCGGCTTCAGTGGGTTGCATACGGCGTTGCGTCTGGCCCTGGCCGGTAAGCGCGTGACGTTGCTGGAAGCCAGTCGGGTGGCCTGGGCCGCCTCGGGTCGCAATGGCGGTCAGGCCATTCTCGGTTGGTCGTGTGACATGCCGCCGTTGGAGGCTGCGCTGGGTTATGAGCGTGCGCGCCGGTTATGGGACAGCATGCGTTGGGCGGCTCGGGAGTTGCGAGACTTGCCCGCGCGCCATGGTTTTGATTGTGACTATCGGCCCGGCCACCTCTGGACGTCGGTGATGCCGCGTCGGGTGAGTCTGCTCACAGAATGGCAACACGAGGCCAGCCACAAGTGGGGCCACGATGGTTTGCAGTTCATCGCGCGCGAGGCGTTGCCTGATTGGGTCGCCAGTGAGCGTTACCAGGCAGGTCTGTTTGATCCTGAAGGCGGGCATTTGAATCCGCTGAAACTGGCGCTCGGCCTGGCCGCTGCGATTGAACAGGCCGGTGGACGCATTCATGAACAGAGCAAGGCGCTGAGTTATCGCGAAGAGGGCGGTCAGTACGTAGTCACCACTGAACGCGGTCGCATTCGCGCCGACGTGCTGGTGCTGGCGTGCAACGCCTACCTTGATCGGCTTGATCCGAAGCTGTCGAGTTGCGTGTTACCGGTTGGCACTTATCAGGTGGCCACCGCGCCACTTTCAGAGCAACAGGCGACCGCGTTGCTACCCAGCAATGTGTGCGTCACCGACAACCAGTTTGTCCTCGATTATTTCCGCCGTACGCCGGACAACTGCCTGCTGTTCGGTGGTGGTTGCACCTACCTGGGCGGCATGCCGAAGGACATCGCCGCCGCGACACGGCCCTTTTTGGAACGCGTGTTTCCGCAGCTCAAGGGCGTCGAACTGAAGTTTGCCTGGGGAGGGCACATTGATCTGACCCTCAAGCGCACGCCTGACATCGGTCGGCGTGGCGATCTCTACTGGCTACAGGGTTACTCCGGACATGGCGTGCTGCCGACATTGGCCGGGGCGCGTGCCGTGTCCGACGCGATACTTGGCCAGCCGGATGAGCTGGCGTTGTACCAGGGTTTGTTCAACGGCAGCTTTCCCGGTGGAAAGTATTTGGCAGCACCGCTGGAAGCCATCGGCAAGGCCTGGTATCGGCTGCGCGACAGTATTTGAAGCACCAATTTCGGGAAGCCTTTAGATGGACATGCAAGAAGAAATCTCGGCGCTGGCGATCCTGATCCAGGACCTGCGCAAACACAAAAAATACACGCTGAAAGACCTGGCGGACAAAATCGGTCGTTCGGTCGGCTTTCTCTCGCAAGTAGAGCGGGGGTTGTCTCGTCCCACGGTGGCGGACTTGACCGCCATCAGCGAAACCCTCGGCGTGCCGACTACCTATTTCTACAGCTTGCCCAAGCCCATGGCATTGCCTTGGGTTACCCGTCCGGATGAGCGACGCACGCTGTATTACGCCGACGGGATTACCGACATCCTCGTCTCTCCGAAGATGAGGGCGTCCTTTTCAATGCTTGAAAGCCAACTGGAGCCCGGCGCCAGCAGTGGTGATCGGCACATGAACGACAGCTCGGAGCAGGGTGGCTATGTCCTCGAGGGTGAGCTGACGCTGTGGCTGGATGACGATAAACCGGTGACATTGCGCACCGGCGACAGTTTTCAGCTAGCCAGTCATACGCATTGTCGCTACGGCAACCTCTCGGATCAGCTCACCCGGGTGCTTTGGGTTTACACCTGATAAAAACAACAAGGAACACTAACGATGGATGCTGTCTGCTCTGATCTGGTTGCTGAGGTTCGCGCGTTTCGTCAGCGCTTCCCGCAGGTGCGTTACGTTGACCTGATTTCCCTGGACATCCCCGGGCATTTTTACGGTAAGCGCTACCCGATAGAAATGCTCGAGAAGGTCGCCGCTGGCAGCGTGCTCAAGCTGCCGCAAAACTGTGTGTTATTGGGCACGCAGGGCGGTCTGTTCAAAATCGGTGACTACTGTTTCAACGACGGCGACCCGGATGCTCCACGCCGCCTGGTGCCCGGTACGCTCAAGCCCGTGAGTTGGGAAAAACAACCGCTGGGGCAGATGCTGATTACTTCAAGCGGTACTGATAAGCCAATCGTCTTCGAGCCGCGTGAAGTGTTGGCGCAGGTGCTTGAGCGCCTTGGCCGAAAAGGGATTTTCCCCGTGGTCGCGTTCGAACTGGAGTTCTATCTGTTCGATCGCCAGCTACGTGACGGCTTGCCACAGTTCCCTCGCGATCAGCTGACCGACGATGCCGATGATCAGCCAAATATGCACATCGAACGGTTGTCGAGATTTTCACCGGTGCTCGATGACATGGTCGAGACGGCGCGGGCGCAAGGCATTGATGCCACGGTAATCACTGCGGAGCTGGGCCCGGGCCAGTTCGAGATCAATTTCGGTCACCTTGACGACGGTCTGCGTGCGGCCGACTGGGCGGCCCTGTTCTGCCGCAGCACACGGGGCGTGGCCCTCAAGCACAGCCACCGCGCCAGCTTCATGGCCAAACCCTACTTGCAGCACCCCGGTAGCGGCATGCATGTGCATGTGAGCCTTTACGACGAGGCGGGAACCAACCTGCTGGCGGCTAACGATCAACAGGCGCTACGCCACGCGGTGGCCGGTTGCCTTGAAGTGTTGCCGCATTGCATGCCGATCTTTGCACCGAATCACAACGCAATGCGGCGCTTGAGCGGCACGGTGAATGTCGCGACGCGCGCCAGTTGGGGCTTTGAAGATCGTGACGCCTGCCTGCGGGTGCCTGAGTCGGACGCTAAAAATCTGCGCATCGAACATCGCCTGGCGGGCGCGGATGCCAATCCTTATCTCGTGTTGGCGGCGATTCTGGTAGGGCTGGAGCAGGGGCTGGAAGTGGGGCGTGAACCGATTGCATCCCTCAACGAAGATCGTGGCAGCGGTATCGACTTCCCATTGGAGATGCTGGAGGCCGTGCGTTCGATGCAGAACAACGCGCAGCTGCGCGAGGGTTTAGGGGCAGAGTTTGTAGATGTCTACTGCGAAAACAAGCGCCAGGACCATTTGGCGTTCCTGCAGGACATCAGTGCGCGGGAGTATCGCTGGTACCTCTAAATCAGTCCTTGTTGGTGCTCGTCCATAAAAAATATGTGGATATTTAATGAGTTAGAAGATTTAGTAACTGGATAGTGAATCAAAATATCTTGTTACAGGCAGAAATATTAAGTAATATTCGCCCCGCGTTCACCACCACGGTTTATGCATTTTGAATCCCAGGCGTCCATCAGCTGCCTGGGATTTTTTTTGCCTGAAATTCGGATGTGTGCACAAGACCAGAATCACAGCGGCAAATGATGCAATCCGCTACCGCGAGATGATCCCGTGATCGATCGCGTATTTGACCAGGGCCGCCGGTTTGTCGATGTTGAGTTTGCGACGGATGCTCAAGCGATGGGTTTCTACCGTGCGAACGCTGATGTCCAGTTCGCGGGCCATCTCCTTGTTGTTCAGCCCTTGCGCCATCTTGTACAACACCTGGCTCTCGCGCGGTGTCAGCTCGTTGTCGGTATTTTTATCGGCGATGAGCCGCTGGGCGATCTCGGCACTGTAGAACGTGCCGCCACTGGCGATGGCTTCGATCGCCGCGATGATTTCCCGCGACGGTGAGTTCTTCAGTACATAGCCGCTGGCCCCCGCGCGAACGGACTCACTCACGTATTCATTATTGTCGTACATGCTGAGCACCAGCACCTTGAGCGACGGGTACTGGCTGCGCAACACCCGGGTCAGCTCGAGCCCGTTCATGTCCCGCAGGCTGATGTCGACCAGCAACAGGTCCGGCTGGCAGCGCCCGACCATTTCAATGGCATCCGCGCCACTCTCGGCTTCGCCCACCACTTCCAGGGGGGGCATGACCGCCAGCAGCGCTTTGATCCCGTCGCGGACCAGGGCGTGATCGTCGACCAGGGCGACGCGGATCGGGTAGGGCAGGTTCATTGCGGGCATTCACTCTTGTTGTTGTGGGGCGAGTCAGCGTTTTGCACCGGGCACTTTCATCGGCAGCAGAACGTCCAGCTCACTTCTTCCCGGCATCGAGATCAGGTCGAATCGTCCACCAAAATGCTCGACACGCTCACGAATATTACGCAGGCCAATGCCCGCGTGACGACGTTCGACCTGGGCGACGTTGAAACCGATACCGTCATCGACCACCGTCAACCGTACGGAATCTTCGGACCCGTGCAGGGTAATGGAGACGTTTTTAGCCTGGGCGTGTCGTTCAATATTAGTCAGGCCTTCTTGCACGATGCGAAACAGCGAGACCGCTGCCCCATCGACCAAGTGACAGTCGAATTCGTTGTCGTTAAAAGTCACCACCAGGCCGCTGCGTTGCTCGAATTCTGCGGCGAGTTGATCGATCGCAGCCGGAAGGCCCAGGGTGTCGAGCAGCGAGGAGCGTAGGTCGTGGGAGAGGCTGCGAACCTCGCCAATCGCTTCCCCCAGGCGTTCCGTGGCGTCTCTCAGCGTACTCAAACCCTTGTCGTGTGCTTGCCCATTCTCGAGCAGATGGCTGGCCAGTTCGAACTGAAACTTGATGGAGACCAGTAACTGGCTGATGCCGTCGTGCAGTTCACGGGAAACCCGTGAGCGCTCTTCCTCTTGCAAGCTGACGATACGCTGAGTCAGGCGCTGAAGTTTTTTGTCGGCCAGACGATGCTCGCTGACGTTCAGCGTCATGCCGCTGGCGAAGACAAACAGCACCGCCACGAGGGCCACCGCGGCAATCGCCAGCATGGTTTTACGAATGCCCTGGGCCACTTCGTCACGCGCCTGCTGGGTCGCGCGCTCCACGTCTTCAAGGTAGATGCCGGTGCCGAGCATCCAGCCCCAACGATCCAGCATCACCACATAGGCGAGCTTGTCGGTCACCTGGCCGGAAGAGGGTTTGTTCCAGGCGTAGCGCTGAAAGCCTTCGCCCGATTGCGCACTTTTGAGCAACGCCTGGATCACAGGCAAACCGTGAGGGTCCTTCATGTCCCACAGGTATTTGCCCACCAACTCTGACTGGCGCGCGTGCATCAGGCTGCGACCTTCGTGGTCGTAGACGAAGAAATAGCCATTGATGCCAAAGCTGAGCTTGCGCAGTTCTTCCAGCACTTGTTGCTGTGCGTGTTCGTCACCGTGGCCGTCGTCGTACAGCGGCTCGATCAGGCTTTGCGCCATTTCGACGTAGTTCTTAAGTTCGGCGCGTTTGCTCGCCAGAATGCTGTCTTCGATCAGTTGCGCCTGTTGTTCACCCAGTTGCCGGTTCATGGAAATCACCAGCGCGCAGATGACGGCGATGGCCAACACCAGCGGCAGAATCCCGAGCGCGACGATTTTGTGTTTGAGCTGCATCTCTGCTCCTGTCCGGACCGAGGGAAGGCGAAGGCCCGGCATCATATGCCAAAGATACGCGCGTCCAGTAGCGGTGCTGGACGGAATGACTTGTGGCTGGCTTGTCGGGTCGCCGCATCGCTGCGATGGCGGCCTGACAGCCGACCATTTTCTTTCAGGTGTACATATCCATTTCTGCGGTAACGGCCGCTTAGGGTTTCGCCCTTACGGCGAGTCCCTTTTTCAAACGCCAAAAAGGAACCAAAAGGCTTCGCCCCAGCGTCCGGCCCCTCGCTTAGGCTCGGCGTTCCTTCGTTCCGGCATTCATCTGGGGGTATCGCCTCCGGTCGGCTTCGCTTCGACCTCCTCTCGATGTGTTCGACTTCGTCGAACGGCGCTGCGCGCCTACCCCCCAGATGAACACCTCCACTCAGCCTCCCGAAGGGGCGGGCAGATCAAAATCAAAAGCAAGATCAAAAGCTGCAGGCGAGCTAACGCTCGGCCTGTTGAGTGGTGAGGGGCGAAAGGCGTATCCGATCCCTTGTGGGAGCGAGCCTGCTCGCGAAGGCGGCCTGACAGCCGACCCATTACTCGCAGGTGTACACCATTCCCCTGTGGGAGCGGCGTCATCTACGTAGAACTACGTAGACGCCATGTACGTAGTAACGCGGATTTATTTGTAGACGGCATGCGGGGATATTGGGCCAGCTCCGCACAGCGGACACAATTATAAAAATTACCGCCGCAGTCCACTGGCTGTCGGCAGGAGACACGCTATGCCCCGTCTGGCTAAACACCTCGCCTGGTTTGCCGTGGCTGTCCTGGGAGCGTTTGCGCTAAGTGTCGTGGCCCTGCGCCGCGGCGAAGCGATCAACGCCCTCTGGATCGTAGTCGCAGCAGTCGCTATCTATCTCGTCGCATACCGCTACTACAGCCTGTTCATCGCTACCAAAGTGATGCAACTCGACCCCAATCGTGCCACGCCGGCTGTCGTTAACAATGACGGTCTGGACTACGTGCCGACCAATAAACACGTCCTCTTCGGCCACCACTTCGCCGCCATCGCTGGCGCGGGGCCGCTGGTCGGTCCGGTCCTGGCGGCGCAGATGGGCTACCTGCCCGGGACGCTGTGGCTGATTGCCGGCGTGGTGCTGGCGGGTGCCGTTCAGGACTTCATGGTCCTGTTCATGTCCACCCGCCGCAACGGCCGTTCCCTGGGCGACATGGTCCG